>NZ_JBHFKV010000005.1:0-189346 GCF_042879355.1 Photorhabdus sp. RM71S
ACACAGATTGTCTGATTAATTGTTAAAGAGCAGGCTGAATTAAAAAATGATATTCTCGTTCAGCCGGGCTGCGTATACTACGCTTTTCGCCCGCAGAGTCAAGCGCTTATTGCCGCTTTCTCTGCCCGACCTCACAATGTTTATCAGCGTTGTGTCGGTCAGTGGTGGCGCATTATAGGGCGTTCTTTGGCGCTGGCAAGCGTTTATTTGAAAAAAACTTTTATTCGCGGATTTTTTCAACAAAACACTGATAAAAAGAACAAATCAGTCATTTTTCACTCACTATTTTAAGGAAATCATTGGTAAAATGATCAACTTGCTGCCAGTCGGTATATTCAACTTCTTTAGTTGTATCAGTTTCCCCACCGGTCATTTTCATAATTATTTTAACCATTATCCGATCCAACCAATGATAACGAGGATAAAGTAATGCACCAGCAAAAACACCACACAAATCTGGCTTCCACGGGGTATTAAATAGAAACTTACGAACATACACATTCGTTTCTGGTGTACGTTTCTCTGGCTTCCTTGCTGTCAAATTTACGCCAAAAAATGCGGTTGGCATTTTATTAAGTTGTTGTTGATGACAGATTGCAAACTTTTTCAGTGCCGAATTGAAATGACCATACCTGATCGAAGCTCCAATCATAATCTTGTCATAAGATTCCAAATTGATCGTTTTCACTGTTGCTAAATCTCTGAGCTCGCATACCTTCCCTGATCTGCGTAGATTTTCAGCAATGCGGGTAATGATTTTCTTAGTCTGTCCATCCCGACTGGAATAAAGTAATAAACAATTCATAGCCATATCCCTCTCCCAATAGACTATTCACGCCAGAAGGTTGGTGTAAATAAAACTAATAAAGTGAATACTTCCAAGCGACCAAACAACATCGTTATAACTAATATCCATTTGGCTGCCGGATTCATTGCAGTGAAGTTATCCGCAACAACACCCAACCCTGGCCCTAGATTATTTAGTGTAGCGGCTATTGCAGAAAACGCAGAAAGTTCATCTACACCAGTTGCGATAAGTAATAATAAACTAATGATAAATACCAAAGCATAAGCAGAGAAAAATCCCCAAACAGCTTCAATAATTCTTTCAGGTAATGCTCTTCGCCCTAGCTTGAGGGTATAAACCGCATTTGGATGAACCAATCTCTTCAATTCACGGGAACCTTGCAGGAATAGCAGTAAGATACGAATCACCTTCAGTCCTCCTCCCGTCGAACCTGCACAACCCCCAATAAAAGCGGAACACAACAGCAGTATTGGCAAAAATGATGGCCAACGAGCAAAACTATCTGTGCTGAACCCTGCTGTTGTCGCCATTGAAACAACCTGGAAAAAAGCTTGGTTTAGTGTCTCTATCCCCGACTTATAAATAGCGTGATGCCATAAGATCAGAGTGCAAATAATAACAAGCACTAATTGAATGGAGATAAACATACGGAATTCAGGGTCCCGCCAATATACTGTCAGGCTACGTCCCGTTAATACCGCGAAGTGCAAACCAAAGTTACAACCAGAAATCAGTAGAAAAATCGCAATAATGGTATTTATCGCGGGGCTATTGAAATAACCAATACTCGCGTCATGTGTAGAAAATCCACCAATTGCGATAGTTGAAAAACTGTGAGAAATGGCATCAAAAACTGACATACCCGCAGCCCATAACGCTAAAGAGCAGGCGATTGTCAGTAACACATAAATCAACCATAAAGTTTTTGCCGTTTCAGCAATTCTCGGGCGCATTTTATTATCTTTCAAGGGGCCAGGCATTTCAGCCCGATAGAGCTGCATTCCCCCAACCCCAAGTAGAGGCAGTATTGCAACAGCCAGCACTATAATACCCATACCACCTAACCATTGCAGCATCTGCCGGTAGAAAAGAATCGCTTTAGGCAAGGAATCAAGCCCAATCAGTGTCGTAGCACCCGTTGTTGTTAAACCGGAAAAAGATTCAAAAAATGCATCTGTAATAGAAAGATTTGGCTGTTCAGAAAAAATGAAAGGTAAAGCCCCAACACTACCAAGTACTGTCCAAAACAAAGCAACGATAAGAAACCCTTCCCGGGGCTTTAATTCATGTTTTTGCTCCCGATTTGGTATCCAAAGCATCAAACCGATAATTAAGGCAAAAATAAATGTCTGACTAAATGCACGCCCAGCGCCATCACGATAGATAAGTGCTACCAACCCTGGAATTATCATGGTGACAGAGAAAAGAATGACAAGCAGCCCAACAATACGGGTTATGGCACGAAAATGCATTTAGCTGGTTCCTTAGAAATCCAGTTACAGAGAATATTTACAGATCAGGTGTTAAATACAGTACACCGCGACTTAGATCACGTAATTTATCACCGACTTCCCCCACTAAGGTAGCTGGAAGTGAAATTCGCAAAGTAACATTCTCTGCATACTCACTGGAAATAATTTGCCCTGATGATTTCTGTAATAACTGTTCAATCATAGAGATATGGGCATATTCACACTGCAAGGAACAGAGTTTCTGTGGAACCTTATTTTTTGTCTCCAGCAATTTCAGCGCCTGTTGGGCACCACTTCCATATGCCCTTACCAACCCACCGGTACCTAATTTTATTCCACCAAAATAGCGAACAACAACCGCGGTTATTTCACCGATATTATTTCCCATAAGTTGGGACAGTATCGGCCTACCTGCGGTTCCTGAAGGTTCCCCATCATCTGAAAAACCCAACTGTTGTGAATCATCCGGTGCACCAGCAACAAATGCCCAGCAGTGATGGCGGGCATCAGGGTACTGAGCTTTGATTTTCTGGATAAACGCTTTAGCCTCATCCACCCCGTCAGTATGCTCCAGCAAGGTAATAAAGCGACTTTTTTTAATCTCTTCAGTAAAACTCACTGAAGCTGCGGGTATCAAATAAGGCTTCATTATGGCAATTGAAGATCCCGAGTCATGTTTTCCACTTTATTTTCATGGATCACAATATTGTCTTCAATACGAATACCACCGAAAGGTTTAAGCGTCCCAATTTTATTCCAGTCAAAATGTTTGCTGAACTCACTTTCACGCCAAGATGCAAGCAGCGATTCGATGAAATAAAGGCCTGGCTCGATAGTCAGCACCATGCGAGGTTCTAGAATACGGGTACAACGCAGATAAGGATACATATCCGGAGCGGCTAAATGTGTACCTGTATCATCCTGCATAAACCCTGCCACATCATGGACCTGTAATCCAAGAGGGTGACCAATGCCATGTGGAAAGAATGGCGTTGTCAGCCCTTTTTCAACCATGACTTCTTCACTGACATCTTTCACGATACCATATTTTTTCAACAACTTAGCAATCCGATGATGCATCTGAATATGATATTCGGTATAGCGAGTTCCTGCTTTAATTGTACTAATTAACGCTTTTTGTTCAGCATCCATATCTTTAATTAGAGAAGCAAATTCATTATTACTTTTTGCTGAATAAGTGCGGGTGATATCTGCTGCATAGCCATTATATTCAGCACCGGCATCAATCAGGAAACTACGAATATCCGAAGGTGCATTGTGCTGCAATGCAGTGTAATGCAAAACAGCCGCATTCTCATTCATAGCAATAATATTGTTATAAGGCACATCTGTATCACGATGACCTGTTGCCATAAGATAAGAGATATTAATATCAAATTCACTCATCCCAGCCTGAAATGCTTCATAAGCTGCCAAGTGCCCGACAATAGCCGTTTTTTGCGCTTCACGCATACAGACTAGTTCATAATCTGTTTTGTATGAACGATGGAAATGCAAATAATCAAGAACAGACTTTGGATTAATATTGCGTTCAGAGAAACCAATCTCTTCTGCTCTTTGCGGTGAACAACCGATGTAAGCAACATTCTGTTTCACATAAGTGCTTAACGCTGAATTGATATCTCCAGCATTTGCCAGATGAATCATTTCAACTTCTTTAGTCCAGTAGCTAGTCGGCATCGGTTCTACGCTGTGCCAATAATCTACCGGCGAGTAAAACCATAATTTAGGTTTATTAATACCATCTACCCACAACCAGCAATTAGGCACTTTAGTTACTGGTACCCAAGCTTTGAAGTGAGCGTTAACTTTGAAAGGGTAGTCTCTGTCATCAAGAAAAATACGCTGTAACTCACCAGAGTGAATAAGCAAAGCACCAAATTGATTACGGGCCAATGCTTCACAGGTACGTTGCTGTAATGTAGAGATATGTTCGTGGTACAGAGATGCCAACTTTTCCATTTCAATTGACCTTTTTTATTTTATGGCTAAACCATTAGCTTATCACAGCCGTTGATATTTGCAGGTATCACCCAAAAATCCTCTCAATTTATCGACCCCCACTAACACCTTATTTATCAAGATATAAAAACAATTATTGCCAATGAGATACAAATCTCACTTGTGATCACCCTTGCAAAAAACTAATCACTCATTTGCATTTACTTAACATAATAACCACAATCAAACCCATCTGGTCATACCAGATGGTATGCGCTCATTTAGGAGAACGACATGCTCTATCAAAGTGAAACAATTCAAGTAAGCTGGCTGAAAGATGACATTGCTGAACTGGTTTTCAATGCCCCAGCCGCAATTAATAAACTAGATACTAAAACCGTTGCCTCTCTCGATAAGGCTGTTGCCAGCCTAGAGCAACAAACGGGACTGAAAGGCGTTTTATTACGCTCTGAAAAAGCCGCATTTATTGTTGGCGCAGATATTACTGAATTCCTCTCTTTATTCGATTCACCTGTAGAAAAGCTGCAAGAATGGCTTAACTTTTCAAATAGCATTTTTAACCGGATAGAAGATTTACCTGTACCAACCATTTCAGCAATAAACGGTTATGCTCTTGGTGGTGGATGTGAATGTGTTCTGTCTACAGATTTCCGTGTAGCTTCCCCGGATGTACGTATTGGACTGCCAGAAACCAAACTTGGTATTATGCCTGGTTTTGGTGGCTCAGTTCGCCTTCCACGCCTGATCGGGACTGATAATGCACTGGATATCATTGCCGCAGGTAAAGACATTGGGGCAGAAGAAGCATTGAAAAACGGTTTGATTGATGCTGTTGTTCCCAAAGAAAAACTGGTTGATTCCGCAGTATCAATGCTGGAACAAGCAATTGCAGGGAACCTTAACTGGAAAGCCGCACGCCAGCCAAAATTAGAGCCTTTGAAACTCAATGAAATTGAACGAGGCATGAGTTTTAGTGTGGCAAAAGGTATGGTGATGAAAGTCGCCGGCCCTCATTATCCAGCTCCTATCACCGCAGTTAAATCCATAGAAAAAGCCGCGACATTTGGTCGTGATGAAGCATTGAAACAGGAAACCGCCAGCTTCATTCCTTTAGCACAGACAAATGTTGCCCGTGCCTTAGTGGGTATTTTTCTTAATGACCAGTACGTAAAAGGACTGGCAAAAAAACATCTGAAAGAAGTCACAACACCTGAGTATGCCGCAGTTCTTGGTGCTGGAATTATGGGTGGTGGTATAGCCTATCAATCTGCCCGCAAAGGGATTACTGTCATGATGAAAGACATCAGCCAGCAAGCCCTTGAATTAGGTATGAATGAAGCCGCGAAACTTCTAAACAAGCAGTTTGAACGAGGCCGTCTAGATGCTATAAAAATGGCGAGAACCCTCTCTTCTATTCAACCTACCTTAAATTATGCCGGTATCGAACAGGCTCAAATCGTGGTTGAAGCTGTAGTAGAGAATCCTAAAATCAAAGCGGCTGTACTATCAGAAACTGAAACTCTGGTTAATGAAGATTGTGTCCTAGCTTCCAACACATCAACAATTCCAATTTCAGAATTAGCTAATTCCCTAAAACGCCCGGAAAATTTCTGTGGTATGCATTTCTTCAACCCGGTACACCGCATGCCGTTGGTTGAAGTCATTCGCGGTGAAAAAACTTCTGAAAAGACAATTTCAACCGTAGTCGCCTATGCCAGCAAAATGGGTAAAACTCCGATCGTCGTTAACGACTGTCCAGGGTTCTTTGTAAACCGGGTACTGCTTCCTTATCTCCTTGGCTTCGGTCTGCTATTGCGTGATGGTGGTGATTTCCGCCAAATAGACAAAATCATGGAGAAAGAATTTGGTTGGCCAATGGGTCCTGCTTATCTCATTGATGTTATTGGTCTTGACACTGCACATCATGCTCAATCAGTCATGGCCCAAGGGTTCCCAGATCGTATGCAGCGTGATTATAAAGATGCCATTGATGTTTTATATGACAATCAACGTTACGGGCAGAAAAACGGCCTTGGTTTCTACAAGTACACTCAAGATAAGAAAGGTAAGCCTAAAAAAGAGCAGGACGAGCAAACAGACCAACTGCTGGCAACTATCTGCCAACAGAAGAGTAATTTCTCCGGTGAAGAGATCATTGCTCGTACTATGATCCCGATGATCAACGAAGTTGTCCGTTGTCTGGAAGAAGGTGTCATTGCCAGCCCGGCAGAAGCCGATATGGCTCTGGTTTATGGCCTTGGTTTCCCTCCATTCCACGGTGGTGTTTTCCGTTATCTGGAAACAATGGGAACAGCGGCTTACGTAAAAATGGCTGAAAATTATGCTCACCTCGGTGCTCTTTATCAGGTACCACCTGGTCTGAAAGCCAAAGCTGAACGTAATGAAAGTTACTACTCTACAGCAGCAACGATTGCTGTCAGCACCGGAAAAACAGCGTGAGGTCTGGAAACATGGAAAATGTAGTCATTATTGATGGCATCCGCACCCCAATGGGGCGCTCAAAAGGTGGTGCATTCCGTCAGGTCCGGGCTGAAGATCTCTCCGCTCACCTGATGAAAGAGCTATTTAAACGTAATCCGGCAATACAGCAACACGAAATCGATGACATCTACTGGGGCTGTGTACAGCAAACTCTAGAGCAAGGTTTCAACATTGCCCGTAATGCAGCTTTACTGGCGGATATCCCTCACTCTGTACCAGCCGTGACTGTTAACCGGCTGTGCGGTTCATCAATGCAAGCGCTGCATGATGGCGCTCGTATGATCATGACCGGAGAAGCTAATGTCACACTGATTGGTGGTGTAGAGCACATGGGTCACGTTCCAATGACACATGGCGTGGATTTCCATCCTAAAATGAGTCTGAGTGTTGCCAAGGCCGCAGGAGTCATGGGCTTAACCGCTGAAATGTTGGCAAAGATTCACCATATCAGCCGTGAAATGCAAGATGAATTTGCGCTTCGTTCGCACCAACGTGCTACACAAGCAACGCAATCAGGCGCATTCTCCAATGAAATATCAGCAATTTATGGTCACGATGCCGATGGCATATTGAAATTGTTTGATTACGATGAGGTAATCCGTTCGGATGCTAATCTAAAAGATCTAGCCGCCCTGCGCCCTGTATTCGATCCAGTAACAGGCTCAGTCACAGCAGGCAGCTCTTCTGCTTTATCCGATGGTGCGTCTGCAATGTTGATAACCAGTGAAAGCTATGCCAAGAATCTGGGACTGAAACCTCGCGCCCGTATCCGTTCTATGGCAGCTGTTGGTTGCGATCCTTCCATTATGGGATATGGCCCGGTCCCTGCTACACAAATGGCGCTCAAAAAAGCAGGTTTAGAACTGGGTGATATTGGCGTGATTGAACTAAACGAAGCATTTGCTGCTCAGTCACTTGCCTGCCTGAAAGGCCTGAATTTGTTGGACAGTATGGATGACAAAGTTAACCTGAATGGTGGCGCAATTGCTCTTGGTCACCCACTAGGCTGCTCAGGTGCTCGCATCACAACAACATTGTTGAACTTAATGGAACGCCGCGATGTTCAGTTTGGCCTGGCAACCATGTGTATCGGTTTAGGCCAAGGTATCGCCACCATTATAGAAAGAATGGATTAAGAACTTATCTGTAAGAATTATTATAACTGAGTCGTTGTTGCCGTAATTCCCGCCTGTCAGGGGCGGGTTTTTTTATTATTATTTTAAATGAATTCGAAAGCATCACCATACATGTTGTCAGTAGAAGCATCACGCTCACCACAAAAGCGCTCGCGAGCAATTTTTGCCATTTCAAATCGCCCTGCAATGTAGATATCATAATTGGCCAAACTACCAAAATCCTCTAGTACCGCTTTAAGCACTGTTCCTGTACGTCCACACCAACCATTCTCTGACTGTTCAACAACCGGAACAACCTTCAAATTAGGGTAGCGCTCTGTAAATAGCTGTAATTCAGTAAGATCATATAAATGTTGTGATTCTCTGCCTCCCCAATACATAGAGATCTGGCGTTCAGGTTGTTCTTCCAACGCTGTCAGTAATATAGAACGGGTATAAGAAAACCCCGTACCGCCTGCAATTAATAACAGCGGATTAGTGCTGCTTTGACGAAACCAAGCTTTACCATGAGGGATATCAATATCGATCACTTTCTGATCCAGAATTCTATCCATCACCGCCATTGCATACAAATTCAATTCAGAAGCACCAATATGTAATTCAATAAACTCCTTTTCTGAAGGTGTTGATGCCATTGAAAACGGACGCTTATCTCTCTCACCCATTACCACCATCAGATATTGACCGGCACGGAATGAGAACGGAGAATCAGGAAGTAACCGTACCCGATAAACCGTATCAGTAATAGCCTCTACAGAGGTTACTTTGCAGCTCAGTGTTGTCATGCGTTCCCTCTTATGGTCCTAAAATATCTAATTCATCCCAGATTTTGTCGACGCGGGTACGCACTTCTTCACTCATCACAATAGGACGTCCCCATTCCCTCTGCGTCTCTCCCGGCCATTTGTTCGTTGCATCCATTCCCATTTTCGAACCCAATCCTGAAACGGGTGATGCAAAATCGAGATAATCTATCGGAGTATTCTCCATTAATACTGTATCTCTTGCCGGATCCATCCTCGTAGTGATTGCCCAAATGACATCGTTCCAGTCTCTGGCATTGATATCATCATCACAAACGATAACAAACTTTGTATACATAAATTGCCGTAGATATGACCAAACCCCCATCATGACTCGCTTGGCATGACCCGGATATTGTTTCTTCATAGTCACGACGGCAAGACGATAGGAACAACCTTCAGGAGGCAGATAAAAATCGACAATTTCAGGAAACTGTTTTTGTAAAATCGGTACCAGCACCTCATTCAATGCAACCCCCAACACAGCAGGTTCATCCGGCGGGCGGCCAGTATAAGTCGAGTGATAAATAGCATCATGGCGCTGAGTAATATGTGTCACAGTGAACACCGGGAACATATCGATTTCATTATAATAGCCCGTATGGTCACCATATGGCCCTTCTGGGGCTAACTCGCCAGGCTCAATATACCCCTCCAATACGATCTCAGCACTTGCTGGTACCTCCAAGTTATTTGAAAGACATTTCACAACTTCTGTTTTATATCCTCTTAATAACCCGGCAAATGCATATTCCGATAATGTATCAGGAACTGGCGTCACAGCCCCCAATATTGTCGCTGGATCAGCCCCCAAAGCAACAGCCACCGGGAAACGTTCTCCTGGATGTGCCTGACACCATTCCTGAAAATCAAGCGCACCACCACGATGAGATAACCAGCGCATAATGAGTTTATTTTTACCCAAGACTTGCTGACGATAGATACCAAGATTTTGCCGCTCTTTATTCGGGCCACGAGTGACTGTCAGCCCCCAAGTAATCAACGGCGCAGCATCCTCTGGCCAACAGTGCATAATCGGAATACGGGTTAAATCTACATCGTCACCAACCGAAACATGTTCCTGACAAGGCGCAGTATTAAGCCGTTTAGTTGGCATATTAAGGACTTGCTTAAATTTCGGTAGCTTATCCAGTAAATCACGAAAACCTTTCGGAGGATCGGGTTCTTTCAAAAAAGCTAGCAGCTTACCCACATCATGCAAAGCTTTAACATCTTTCTGCCCCATTCCCATAGCAACACGCTCAGCAGTACCGAACAAATTACACAATACAGGCATCGAATAACCTTTGGGATTTTCAAACAACAAGGCAGGCCCACCAGCGCGAAGGGTACGATCTGCAATCTCAGTCATCTCCAAATAAGGATCAACTTCAAAACTGATGCGTTTCAACTCACCTTTATGCTCCAATAAGGTTAGAAAATCTCTTAAGTCACGGTATTTCATACTATTCATTTATGCCGGTTTTTAAGGGGGAAAACATTATAAGCCATCCCACTCAGCTTTTTTGTGTTTTTTTCAGAAGACTACAAAGTAAACCAATAAGTTACTAAAAAGCAATGAGGTTAATTCAACCTTGCGACCTTAAAGTCAAATACAACGAAATGGAGGCTAATAAGTTAATATTTGAGCATTAAATTGCCTAGTAAGATGTTTAGTTGGAACATATACCCTATGGATTTCAAGATGCATCGCGACGGCAAGGGAGTGAATCCCCGGGAGCATAGAGAACTATGTGACCGGGGTGGGCGAGTGCAGCCAACAAAGAGGCAACTTGAAAGATGACGGGTATATTGCATTGGAACATCTCGATACCTTTACTCTTACCACAGAAATAATACTATCACTATCTCCTCTGGGTTCACTGCACAAGATGCAGCCAATCGATCACCACGGATTTCCCATATGACTACTCAATGACTATCAAATTTTGCAATTACTCAACAGAAATACTGATATTTTTCTTTTATTAATATTTGCTGAACAAATAACAACCAACTTTATATTAATTACTTTATCTGTTACTTACCAAAATATTACTCATCGCTTTTTTACTGAAAAACATAGGACCCACTCATAACAATAAATATGCATTATTAAACAATTATCACTAAGATAATGCCTGTAATGCCCTTTTCTATTTTGCTATGCTTAATAGTCATTGGATTAAGGTTAAATAAAGATGGAAAACTGGTACCTCATTTACTGTAAACGTGGGCAAATTTCACGAGCAATAGAAAATCTGGAACGACAGGATGTTGCTTGCCTGACTCCTACCGCGAGAATTGAAAAAATAACCCGTGGTAAACGTACTGTGAATATAGAACCACTTTTTCCTAATTATCTGTTTGTTCAGTTTGACCCTGAAATTATTCATACTACAACTATCAATTCAACACGCGGTGTTAGCCACTTTGTCCGTTTTGGCGTGCACCCTGCTATCGTACCGGAAACACTGATTAAAGAGATCGTATCAGCAACTGAGCAAGAATATGTATCACCAGATACACCTGTGGCTGGCGATACCGTATTAATCACCGAAGGTATTTTTGAAGGATTGCAAGCTATCTACAATGAGCCAGATGGAGAAACCCGTTCTATTCTGTTACTTAATATTCTGAATAAACAATTACCTAAGGCACTTAACAATAAGCAGTTTGTGAAAATTTAACCAAATAAAAAACGGGCAGAATTTGCATTCGCCCGTTTTTAATCAAGTATTAACGTTTCTGTTCATATAATTGTTGAGCAATCTGTTTCGCAAAATAGGTCAGTACACCATCTGCTCCAGCGCGCTTGAAGCATAACAGAGACTCCACAATTACCTGTTCTTGTAACCAACCATTCTGGATAGCAGCCATGTGCATGGCATATTCGCCAGATACTTGATAAGCAAAGGTTGGTACACCAAATGTCTCTTTTACCCTGCGAATAACATCCAGGTAGGGCATACCTGGTTTTACCATTACAGTGTCAGCGCCTTCCTGCAAATCCTGTGCAATCTCCTGCAATGCTTCATCACTATTCGCAGGGTCCATCTGATAGGTTTTTTTATTGCCCCCTTTCAAATTACGATTTGAACCGATTGCATCACGGAATGGGCCATAATAACTAGAAGCATACTTAGCGGAGTAAGCCATAATTTGAGTATTTACATGTCCTTCCGTTTCAAACAGTTCACGGATTGCACCAATACGCCCATCCATCATGTCGCTCGGCGCCACAATCTCAGCACCAGCTTCTGCATGTGACAATGCCTGTTTGACCAAGATCTCTTTGGTGACATCATTCATTACATAACCATCTTGGTCGATGATCCCATCCTGACCATGTGTAGTGAATGGATCTAATGCTACATCAGTTAGCAACCCTAGTTCAGGAACAGCATTTTTCAACGCACGAACCGTACGTTGAATCAACCCATCAGGGTTATAAGCTTCTTCCGCACCCAGAGATTTTTTATCTGCTTCAATAACGGGGAACAGAGACAATACAGGAATCCCCAATCGAGCAATCTCTTCAGCTTCTTTCAGCAAAAGATCCATCGTCAGACGATACACCCCTGGCATAGAAGGCACCTCTTGACGACGATTAGTGCCCTCCATCACAAATACAGGATAGATTAAATCATTAACAGTTAATTGGTTTTCAGCAACCAGACGGCGGGAAAAATCATGACAGCGCAACCGGCGCATACGTCGACCAGGGAAAGTTCCTGGAAATGCATAGCTCATATAGCTCTCCTAACTCAAACCCAGCACACTCGCGCTGGGTTAATTAATATGCTATCGCTTCGTACTAATTATCTTAGCACTACAGAACAACATGTTAAGATTACTATTATCACTTTTCCGTATTCACTTCTGGCGCTTCCTGCTCATCTTCCTCTGAACGATCCCCCAATTTCCGCTGTCCGGTATAAAAACGAGAGAGCAAAATCCCCAGCTCAAACAGCAGATACATAGGAATAGCCAGCAAGGTTTGCGAGAAAACATCCGGCGGCGTTAACAACATGCCAACAACAAAGGCCCCGACCAAAATATAGGGACGCTTTTTCTTTAAGGATTCCGGTGTAACTACCCCACTCCAACATAATAAAATAATGGCAACGGGTACTTCAAAAGAGACACCAAAGGCCATAAACAGTGCCATGACAAAGCTCAAGTAGTTACTGATATCCGTTGCAATCAGCACTCCTTCAGGCGCCGTTTTAGCAAAGAATCCAAAAGCTATCGGAAATACAACAAAATAAGCAAATGCCATCCCCAAATAAAACAACAGGCTGCTGGAAACAAGCAAAGGGATCATCAAGCGGCGTTCATGTTTATATAACGCAGGAGCAATAAATGCCCATACTTGATAGAGAACCATAGGTGCAGATACGAATATTGACACCATAATGGTTAGTTTTATTGGCGTAAAAAAGGGAGAAGCGACATCTGTTGCTATCATACTGGCACCTTGAGGCAACTGCTTAATCAAAGGCGCAGAAATCATTTGATAGATGTCGTTAGAAAAATAAACCAATGCTAAAAAAACCACTAATACAGTAAGTAAACTGTTTAGAATTCGCTTACGCAGTTCAATAAGGTGACTGATAAGTGGTTGGGTATCATCAACAGCCATGTTTTAGTGTTCACCATTAACTTAATTAGAAGTTTTTTTCTTTGTTGCAGAAGCCACAACCTGAGACGCTGCCGGCTTTTGTGCCACCTCATTTATTTCTGATGCGTTCATACTGCCCGCATCAGGTTCATTTTGGTATACTTTTTTCAAAGACTCAGCAGCTTCTTTTAGCTCATCCATCGAAGCTTTTAGTTCCGGGGATAAATTCTGCAACCCCGCTTCTTCTTGAACTTTTTTCAGGCTTTCTTGGAGCTCCTGCAATTTCAGCTCTTGGGCCAACTCATTTTGGACGTTAGCAGCTAAAGAGCGCAGTGCCCTGATCCAACCAGCAACCGTTTTTACTGCCACCGGTAGCCGTTCTGGCCCCAAAACCACCAAGCCAATGACCATAACCAGCAGCAACTCACCAAAACCAATGTCAAACACGGTTTATACCTGCTCTTTGTTTTTGCTCTCAGATGTTTCAGATTGAGCTACAGATTGTTTTTCAGTAATGTTTTTAGTCTCAAAATCGGCATCACTACTGGTTTTTTGAGCCTGTTGAGGCTGATTATCATCCCCTATCGCCTTTTTAAAACCTTTAATAGATGCCCCAAGATCAGAACCTAAAGTACGGAGTTTATTCGTGCCGAACAACAGCACCACAATGACCGCAATAATGAGTAACTGCCAAATGCTTATACCACCCATTCTGATTCACCTCTATTTAACAGGAATTATTTTAATAGCTCATTATATACCCGTTATCTTTCAAGTTGCCTCTTTGTTGGCTGCGCTCGCTCACCCCGGTCACATCGTTACCTATGCTCCCGGGGATTCACTCCCTTGCCGTCTCGATGCATCTTGAAATCCATAGGGTATACATACGACGAACTATAACCAACCTTCAAAAAAATCTGACCAAGACAAATTTTACTCAACTTTATTCAGACGACACCAGCCAAACAACCATGAAACGGTACCCGCGCCTATAAACAACCAAGGAATATTTGCTAAGCCAGATAACAAAAACAAGCTGCCACAGAGAAACAATGTCGCACCAACACCAAGCAAATACTGCGACTGCCGCTGTTTTATCTGTTGCCCTTTCAAATGACTTGATAGCTTCTCAATGCTCACCTGCAAATGTTTATGCTGCTGAAGACTGTCATACACTAATTCAGGTAGTTCTGGCAACTTTTCTGCCCAATAAGGTGCCTTTTCTTTCAACGCTCGGATAACTGCCGGCAATCCAACCTGGCTATGTAACCACTCCTCCAGAAACGGTTTTGCTGTTTTCCACAAATCAAGCTGTGGATAGAGCTGCCGTCCTAATCCTTCTACATACAAAAGCGTCTTCTGTAGAAGAACTAACTGAGGCTGCACTGCCATATTAAAACGACGTGCAGTATTAAATAGATTCAGAAGTACATGACCAAATGAAATTTCAGCAAGTGGCTTCTCAAATATTGGCTCACAAACCGTACGGATTGCAAATTCAAAATCTTCAACATTGGTATCACTAGGAACCCAGCCTGAATCCACATGAAGCTCAGCAACTTTCCGGTAATCACGATTAAAGAAAGCAATAAAATTCTCAGCCAGATAACGTTTATCATCTTTATTAAGAGAACCAACAATACCGTAATCAATACCAATATAAAACGGATCTTCAGGATGTTCATAGCTGACAAAAATATTTCCCGGATGCATATCGGCATGGAAGAAGCTATCGCGAAAAACCTGTGTAAAAAAGACCTGTACGCCCCGTTCAGCCAGCAATTTCATATTGGTATTCTGCGCTTCCAATGCTTCAATATCAGAAACAGGGATACCATAAACCCGTTCCATTACCAAAACATTTTCACGGCAATAATCAGCATAAATTTCCGGTACATAAAGCGTTGAACTATTTTCGAAATTACGGCGGAGTTGAATTGCATTAGCCGCTTCACGCAGCAAATTCAGTTCATCAATTAACGTCTTCTCGTATTCCCGCACAACTTCACGAGGACGTAAACGACGTCCATCGGGTAATAACATTGGTACCCAATTAGCCAGACGGTACATTAACCGGATATCCGCTTTGATAATCGGCAGAATATCAGGGCGGATGACTTTGATAACAATTTCCTGTCCATTCTCTTTTAACCGAGCAGTATGGACCTGAGCAATTGAAGCAGAGGCCAGAGCAATAGGTTCAAAATCATCAAACCAGGTTTCCAATGCCCCTCCTAAAGCGGTTTCAACATATTGACGCGCCAGAGCGCCATCAAAAGAGGCAACTCGGTCTTGCAACAATGCCAATTGATCTGCTATTGCGGGAGGAAACAGATCACGCCGCGTTGAAAGCATCTGTCCAAATTTAATCCAAACAGGCCCTAATTCCTGTAAGGCAAGCCGTAGTCTCTCCCCAAGTGATTTATCTTTATGTCTATTTGGGATCCAGAACAACAAATAACGACCAAAACGAAGAGGCCAGGTTAAGCGAATCCGAGGAATTAGTTCATCCAATCCGTAAGAAAGAAAAACCCGTATGATCAAATAAAGGCGCCTTAATTCACCTGGAGTCATATTTTCCCTCTAATACTGCCAATCGTTGTTCTATTTGCTCAATATCTTTGGCCAACATGCTAACCTCTTCACTGAAATAAGCCACTTCAAGCTGATTTGGGGCCAGTTTCCATTCTTCCGTTAACGCTTCCGCCAGATAATTTTTCTGGCATTCCAGTGAACCTGAAACAAACTGAAATCCTTTTTTAAGGATTTGATTAATACTTTCGGCAGCGATATCCCCGAAATAAGGAGAAAGATAATGGGCCAAATCCCATTCAACCATATCTAACAACGCAGCCCATTGCTGAACAACCTGCATATCCCCTTCAATAACCATTTCACCGCTATTAAGCAACTTGGAAAGTTGTTGGCGATCCCGTAGCTTAAGCAAAGCAGAAAAGTGAGTTTTAACCGTGCAATCGGCAGATTCGCCCCATTGGCTTAATACGTCCACCTGTTTTTCACTGAACACCAACGTGAGTGGTGTATTCATTTCTTTTAATTCTATCGACAAAACTTTGTCCACCAGCCGCATACGGGCTGGCCTTAACACGGGTTCACGGTACAACAGGTAATTCAACGATGTTTCCATCACTGCGGTTAAAACCGGCGTAAGTGTGGAATTAATAACTGTACTCAGTGATGGTCTTTCCATCTCAGAATTTAAAACCTCTGTGTAGTGCAACAATGCCGCCAGTCATATTGGTATAAGTCACCTGTTCAAAACTAGCCTCTTCCATCATCGTTTTAAGCGTTTCCTGATCAGGATGCATACGGATGGATTCCGCCAGATAACGATAACTATCAGCATCCTGCACAAAAACCTGACCAATCTTTGGCAGCACATGGAAAGAATAAGCATCATACGCTTTGCTTAACGGAGCGAACAAAGGCTTAGAAAATTCAAGTACCAATAAACGCCCACCCGGCTTCAACACCCGAAACATAGAACGCAGGGCCTTTTCTTTTTCAGTAACATTGCGCAAACCAAAAGAGATAGTGATGCAATTAAAATAGTTATCAGGGAAAGGCAACGCTTCCGCATTAGCCTGCACATAGCTGACATTACCAACAATACCAACATCACGTAATTTCTCACGCCCAACCTTCAGCATAGATTCATTGATATCAGCAAGAACAACTTCGCCTTTTTCACCAACTATACGAGAAAATTTGGCGGTCAGATCTCCGGTACCACCGGCTAAATCAAGTATCCTCTGACCTCTGCGCACCCCACTGGCATCAATAGCCACACGTTTCCAGATACGATGGATACCAAACGACATTAAATCATTCATTAAATCGTATTTCGCTGCAACAGAATGAAACACTTCGGCCACCATGCCTGCTTTTTCATCCTTTGCTACAGTACGGAAACCAAAATGCGTGGTTTGTTTCGTTTGGTCTACCATGTTATTTGCCCATTTTTTATTCAAAGCGTTATAAAAGTGTATCAGCCTTTCAGATAAAACCCTATCCTGGTATTAATCATTAGCGCAGAATGGTTGGCTGGCTTTATCAACCAATTCAGGATCAATCGGACGTTTCACCTCAACACCTAAATTACGAAAACTCTCCGCCTGACTTATCAGGTTGCCACGTCCCTCAGTCAACTTTTTCATTGCCAGTCGATAATTAAGTTGAGCCTTATCCAGGCTTTGCCCCAAACCTTGCATGTCATCGACAAACAAACGCATTTTATCGTACATACGGGCAGCCTTATCGGCGATTAAACGCGCATTTTGGCTTTGATACTCATAGCGCCACAAGTTATTAATCGTACGCACAGCAACCAACAATGTTGATGGACTAACTAGCATAATATTGTATTTAAATGCTTCATCAAGCAGCTCAGGCGCCTTGTTCAGCGCAACCAGATAAGCGGGTTCAACCGGAATAAACATCAATACATAGTCCAACGATTTCAGCCCGGGCAACTGCTGGTAATCTTTGCGGCTCAAACCACGAATATGACCTTTAATCGAGTCGATATGCTCTTGAAGGGCTAACTCCTGCTGATGTCGATCACCACTGTTAAAATAACGCTCATAAGCGACCAGTGACATTTTGGCATCAATCACCACATCTTTCCCTTGCGGCAAATGAACAATAACATCAGGTTGGAAACGGCGGTTACCCTCCACCTTGATATTCACCTGAGTACAAAACTCATGCCCTTCTCGTAAACCAGAAGCTTCCAAAATACGGGATAATACAACTTCTCCCCAATCTCCCTGAATTTTATTATTACCTTTAAGGGCATTTGTCAGATTGATAGCTTCCTGCGCCATCTGGACATTGAGTTGCTGTAAGTTACGGATTTCATGTGCAAGAGTATGTCGTTCACGGGCTTCCTGGCCAAAACTCTCCTGTACTTGCCGATGAAGGCCATCGAGCTGTTCACGAAATGGTGCTAAAAGCGTATTGAGACTTTGCCGATTTTGTTCATCAGTACGGCGCCCCGTTTGTTCAAAAATACGATTAGCCAAATTCTCAAATTGAGTATTCAAACGTAGTTCACTATTGATCAGCAACCGCTGTTTCTCTTCAGCCGCAAGGCGACTCTCTTCCAGACGTGTCGTCACTTCCCGCAGTTCAGATTCTTGCACGCTATTGATTTCTCTCTGAGCCCGCAATTCTTGGTTCAATTGTTCGCATTCAACCCGCCAATAAGCGGATTGTTCAATTTTCTCATTAGCAACGGCAAGCTGGCTGTCCAATTTCCTTAATTCCAGCTCTTGCTGTTGAATACGTTGATGAACGGAGAACCAAACGAGAATACCACCCCCCAAAAGACCGCCAAATGTCCCTATCAACGTATATAACAACTGGATACCCACCGGTACTTCCTCTATCTAATGCTTAGACCAGATAAACTAAATTGCCACTGTATAGATGTCCAGAATGATTTATACAGATGGTTCAGTCTGCGAAGCCGCTCCCAATTAACTCACCCATTTCACTAACCATTGCAAACCAAATGCTCCTGGCGCTAATACGCCAAAAGACCAGATAAGTGCGGAACAGATATTCGCTATCTGGAAATAACGCAATCGCATGGTACAAATACCCGCGACTAATGGCACAATTGCACGGAATGGCCCAAAAAACCGACCAAGGAAAATGCTCCAAATACCCCAGCGCTCAAAAAAATTATGCGCTCGTGTCAGCAGTTGTGGTTTACGGGAAATCGGCCAGATTTTACCAACATCACCTTTAAAATGCGCACCGGCGATATAGGATACCCAATCGCCCAAAAAGGCCCCTACCGCGGCTGCCAACCAAATTGACCAGAAATTAAGGCCACTTTCACCTATTAATGCACCTAACCCAAGCAATATGATCGTTGCAGGTAATAACAAGGAGAAAAAAGCCAGAGATTCACCAAAAGCAAGTAAGAAAACAATCGGCATGATCCAAGTATCGTGTGCTTTAACAAAAGCGATTACCAACTCAACTATTTCATGAAGACTCAAATTCATATTCCTATATTGATTAATATACCCTATGGATTTCAAGATGCATCGCGAGTGCAGCCAACAAAAAGGCAACTTGAAAGATAACGGGTATACCACATTCAATTTAACCACCGCTGCATTAACCAGAATTAAACCAACTTTTTATTCAAGGAAATAACCTTGTAATTTCTTACGAGCAGCAAAATCAAGGCCAAGATCTTTCTCCAGCCATATATCTACACTGCCATAATGCTGGTTAATACTGTTTAATGCCGTCATTAAAAACTCTTCTCTCACGGAATAAACATAAGCGAATTTATCAACCACATCGTCACTCATGGTTTTCGCATGCTCATTTAACAAATATTCACGGTAAGGAGCCAAAGTAGAGTGAGTCACTAAATAATCTTCCATTACCGTATCCAAATCAGCCCCCAATGCAAATAATACCAGCGCAGAACCTACACCGGTTCTGTCTTTACCTACCGCACAATGCTGGACTATCCCACCTTTTTCCGGTTGTTGCAGTAATTTAACTAATGTCTTGTAGGCTGAGTTTTTTAGAGGCAGTAATTCATAAAGACGGAACATAAATGCCTGAGGATTAAATTGTTCCAACATCTCTGACGCCAATTTTTCCAGATTTGCATTCACTTCATCATATAAGGGATTGGCCGGAGCATGATGATAATTAGCGCCATTCCATACCAAATCGGGTTTATCCGCTATTTCACTGACATCACGATAATCTATGATTTGAAAGAGATTTTTATTTGCCAGGAAAGATTGGTCTTGTTCTGTTAAGCGATCCAGAGAACCAGAACGGAAAAGCAAGCCTGATTTGATTTTTCCACCACTCGCGACTTTTTTACCGCCTAAATCACGAAAATTAATCCCTCCATTGAGGGGAAGCACTGAGGGATGCAATAAAGATGTTGTGATCATGATGATTTTTAATCAGTTGTTAGGTATTAAAACATTAACAGATTTCTATTCAAAATAAGAGTGAGCCGGAATACTCCGGCCCAAAAAGTATGATTTACAACAAACGGCGAGCAGCTTCTACTACAATCCCCAATGCGTTACTTTCTGTTTTCTCAAGTAATTCAACATTAGGAATCTCCTGCTGAGTACGGTTAACAATAACACCGGCAACCATACCCGCACGCAGCCCTTGGCTTGCACACATTGTTAATAAAGTTGCCGATTCCATTTCATAATTCATGACCCCCATCGCCTGCCATTCAGCCATTGAACCTTTGAAACGGCTCACAACTCGGCCAGAATAGGTATCATAACGCTCCTGACCGGGATAAAAAGTATCGGAAGAGGCCGTTACCCCGACATGTACCGTTGCACCCAAATCTTTTGCTGCCTCGTACAAAGCCGTCGTACATTCAAAATCGGCAACCGCCGGGAATTCCATCGGAGCAAAATGCAGGCTGGCGCCATCCAAACGAACAGCAGCGGTGGTAACCAACACATCACCAACATTGATATTTTCCTGAATTGCACCTGTTGTGCCGATACGTAAAAAAGTACGCACACCCAATTGGGCTAATTCTTCAACAGCGATAGAGGTTGACGGGCCGCCGATGCCCGTAGAGCACACAATGACAGCTTTACCATCAATTTCTGCCCGCCATGACGTAAATTCACGTAAAGAAGCAAGATGAACTGGGTTATCCATCAATCTTGCGATTTTTTCCACACGTTTCGGATCACCGGGAACAATAGCTAAAGTTGCGCCTTGCAGGTCGCTTTTGGTCAGACCTAAGTGAAATACATCAGACATATCAGACTCCTCAGTAAGAAGAATTTATAATGAAATTAGTTGAGATCTACTGTATTGATCATTTAGACATCTTTTAGTGATAAATGTCACCTTAAAGTAATATAAAAAAGAAAAACGTACATTATTTTGAGATATAAATCACAAAAAAACCACAAAACGGACAAAAACAGGGCGTTCTCTTCCATCCATAAACTAACTTGAATGAGTTCATATTATGGAAAAAATAATCTATTGTTTATTTATATTTACATTTCAAACATATCGAGAAAAATATATCGCGGATTATCTCATCGAAATATTTTCTCCCTGAGCGTTAATAGAGATTAATATCCATCCCATCACAAAGAAAAAATTATCGTTTCACAACCCGGTTATAAAACAAAATATTTACAATAAACTATCAACTTAATCAAATATAAATCACCGTCGTTATTAAGATACTCTCCTAACATTTATAAATCAACAACGCAATAATCTGGACTATTTTTAAAATAACTTTTTCTCATGATGAACATATTAAAAAATTAACTGTATTTTACTTCTATAACTAATAAACAATTTTTCTTGCTTATTCACCAATATATTACAATTATATTTTCAACAAAAATAAAACAATTACCAAATATAAATATCACAGTTATCTTTTCATAAGATGCATATTGTTTAGATATATTAGACTCTTTCCTCCATATAAGGGAACTATCCATGACGACACAAAAAACAGTTTTAATTACAGGTTTCGAACCTTTCGATAAAGAAACGATTAATCCATCCTGGGAAGCGGCTAAACAATTACAGGGACGAGAATTATGCGGGGCCCGCGTTGAAGCGCGTCAGCTTCCATGTGTGTTCGACGTCTCTCTGGCTTGTCTGTATGCTGCTATTGATGATGTACAGCCTGCTCTGGTCATTGGCGTAGGGCAGGCAGGCGGTAGACCGAATATTACCGTGGAACGCGTGGCAATTAATATCAATGATGCTAGCATTCCTGATAATCAAGGTAATCAGCCTATCAATACCCCCATAGTCGCAACAGGCCCTGCCGCCTACTTCACCACATTACCGATCAATGCGATAGTCAAGGGTTTGCGTGATGCTGGAGTCCCTGCCTCCATTTCACAAACCGCAGGCACTTTTGTCTGTAATCACGTCATGTACGGCTTGTTGCATCATTTGGCATGCACCAATCCTGAAATACGCGGTGGATTTATCCATATCCCTTATCTGCCTGAGCAAGCAGCTCGGTATTCAGGAACTCCAAGCATGGCCCTAGAAATAGTTATAACAACGCTGGAAATTGCTATCGATGAAGCATTAAAAAACAGTGAAGATATCGCCATTAATGGAGGTACAACTCATTAATTTGACATTCTGCTTGCGGGACTGAAAGTTTTTCTCTGAGAAAATGACAGGCACAGAAAATATGATCTACTGATAATATCAATCAAACAGTAAAGATAATCCTCTCTGTGCCTGCACAATATCCATATGTAAATATCAAGTACCTGATACTTTATTAAATTATTAATCAGCATACCATTTACATAGGTTACTTTATAATTTAGACTGTTATTACATTGAAATTTAGTTTATTCAACAAAACCGGTCATACCGTATGGGAATATAAGTCATCTTTAGTTATGAAATTAGATATATTTTCCAAGTCTATCGATAGAATTATTTCACCCAGTATCCCACGGTTAATATCAGATTCATCTATTTTTATTACTTTTATTTCTGAAAGATGACCATTCATATTTTTAAAATATTCATCTTCATGATTTTGGGTTCGGATGACCCTCCTTTTTGAATACAGATCATACTTATAAACCTCTGTATTGATCTCTTCTGGAAAATACATTTGACCAACAAAAGCAAAATGCTCTTTGTCAGTGATATCTGTACTCAATTTTCTGATTGCAATATGAATATGAGTCGCTCTACCAGCATAAAACCCAGGATAAATAGTCGTAAAATTAACTACCCCATTCTTATCCGAGGGTTGAGCTCCTCTTAGAAAATTTTGATCATCAGTTCTATTGCTAGAACCTACTCCATCAACATTAGGTACTATATCGGGGCTGATATAACTCCAACCAGAATATTTTCCCCGACTATTACAATGCCAGATATCAACAAATAAACTCTCAACCGGTTTACATGTTTTTTTATCCATAACAGTAATTTTCAATAAAAAAGGTATTCCTAACTCTGAATCGGTAATATCCCTTCTTACAATTTTGTCATTGCGGAAATACGGCCCTGATATCTGCTCTGGCGCAAGCGTACATACGCCTATTCCATATTGTGAGGATAACTTTGCTTCCGTACGAGCTAGAGCAATCGGAGCAAACGCCGCAGTCGCCGTAATAGCGGCACTACTTTTTAAAAAATTTCTTCGAGAGCTACTTTTCTTACCTTGCAACTTATTAACATCCATATAATCCCCTCTTTAATTATTAAGTTTCTATTACAATGCTTCCTTTTTGTTACTTCCATGGTTATTTTGTTAATAAAATGTGTTTTTTCAAATACCAATATGGCATATATAAGTTACTAAAAGTTTGGTAATAGAAAGGATTCTGGCTAAATCGCATCACTACGCGCTATTGCAAAAAGAAAGATTATTTTTTGAAAAATGCCCATCACCAACTAAAGGTGACAGGCAAATTGTTGGGTTATTGGATTAATTATTTCACTGATTCACGGAGACGTTTCGCCGCTTGCACCATATTTGCCAGTGACTGGCGAGTTTCAGTCCAACCACGGGTTTTCAAGCCACAATCCGGGTTAACCCACAGGCGTTCGATCGGAATACGATCAGCCGCTTTACGTAACAGAGCTTCAATCCATTCAACACTAGGTACGTTAGGTGAATGAATATCATAAACACCCGGCCCGATTTCATTCGGATAAGAGAAGTTTTCGAATGAATCCAACAGCTCCATATCCGAACGGGAAGTTTCAATAGTAATCACGTCCGCATCTAATGCTGCGATGGAAGGCATGATGTCATTGAACTCGCAATAACACATATGAGTGTGAATCTGTGTGTCATCTTTAGCAATTGCCGCATTCAATTTAAATGCTTCTACCGCCCAATCAAGATAGGACTGCCACTCTTCCCGGCGCAGTGGTAAACCTTCCCGCAATGCGGGCTCATCAATCTGGATGATACCAATACCCGCTTCTTGCAAATCGTCCACTTCATCACGCAGAGCCAATGCAATCTGCTTAGCAATCGTCTCACGACTGACATCTTCCCTTGGGAATGACCAACAGAGAATTGTCACCGGCCCAGTTAACATCCCTTTGACAGGTTTCTCCGTCAGCGATTGAGCATATTTAGCCCATTCTACCGTGATAGCTTCTGGACGACTGACGTCACCAATAATCACTGGTGGCTTCACGCAGCGGGACCCATAGCTCTGAACCCAACCATTCTGCGTAAAGACAAAACCATCGAGGTGTTCACCGAAGTACTCCACCATGTCGTTACGTTCAGCTTCGCCATGAACCAATACATCTAATCCTAAACGTTCTTGTTCGTTAATTGCCTGCTTAATATGTTCACAGATATTGGTACGATAGCTGGCACCATCTACCCGGCCTTTTTTGAAATCCAAACGTAAGCCACGAATTTCCGTCGTTTGCGGGAATGATCCAATGGTTGTTGTCGGCCACAATGGCAAGTTATAGCGCTGACGCTGTATTTCCGCACGCTGCGGGTATGGCTGATTACGCTCACTGTCCTGTGGCTTAATTGCCGCCAGGCGCTCAGTAACTGCCTGATTATTTACTCGTTTAGATTCACGACGTGCACGGATTGGCACACTGTAAGCATCCAATTCTGCTTGTTTACTGCCATCTGGCTGATTCAATGCCGCAGCCAGCAAAGCTAACTCCTCACATTTCTGCAATGCGAACGCAAACCAGCTTTTCACCTCTGCATCAAGCGCAGTCTCATCACTCAGATCAATAGGGCTATGCAGAAGAGAACAGGAAGAACCGATCCACAGTGTACGGCTACCTACCAATGGCTTAATTAGCTGATGCTTAGCGGTTAAATCAGCACGCCATACATTACGACCATTAATCACACCAAGGGAAAGCACCCACTCTTTCGGCAATGACTCATTCAGTTGCGCGATATCATCCTGACCAGCAACCAGATCCACATGTAACCCTTGTACCGGCAAAGATTTAATCGTTTCTAGATTGTGACCAACGCTATCGAAATAGGTAGTCAGCAATAGTTTAACCTGTCCTTGAAGTGCCTGATAAACAACCGGATAAGCTGCCAACCACTCTGCTGGCAGTTCCAGTACCAGCGCAGGTTCATCAATCTGAACCCATTCGATACCTCGTCTAGCTAACTCAGCTAATACTTGCTGATAAACAGGAAGAATATCTTTCAATAAAGAGAGACGATCAAATCCCTGACCTTTCACTTTACCCAACCACAGGTAAGTTATCGGCCCCAGTAAAACGGGTTTCACTTGATGGCCCAGAGATAAGGCTTCATCCACTTCTTCTAGTAACTGAGTCCAACTCAGCTTAAATTCCTGCCCTTGCTGAAATTCCGGCACAATATAATGGTAGTTAGTATTAAACCATTTAGTCATTTCTGCGGCGGCGGCAGGTTCACCCGTCGGCGCACGACCGCGAGCAATACGGAACAGTGTATCTAGATCAATCGTGCCATCTGGATTCTGGTGACGCGGGGGCACATTACCGAGTAGTAAACTGGTGGTTAGAACATGATCATACCAAGCGAAATCACCAACCGGCACTAAATCAACACCAGCCTGCTTTTGTTGTTCCCAGTGACGGGCACGTAACTCACGGCCAGTTTCCGATAATTCTTGCTGAGAAATTTTCCCTGCCCAATAGTTTTCCTGAGCCTTTTTAAGTTCTCTTTTCAAACCGATACGTGGAAAGCCAAGTGTGTGATTAATAGTCGTCATTTCATTATCCCGTCATTTTTAGCCGTCTAGATGTTTACACATCCATAATCAACAGGTAAGGTATAAACCACAAGCGCAATTTATTCATTATCATCCTGAAGGTTTCTCATGATCGAAATAAAACATCTAAAAACATTACAATCATTGAGTCATTGTGGTTCATTAGCGGCAGCAGCCAATCATCTGCATCAAACACAATCCGCTTTGTCTCATCAGTTCAGCGATCTTGAACATCGTCTTGGCTTCCGGTTGTTCATTCGTAAAAGTCAACCGCTTCGTTTCACGCCACAGGGTGAAGTTTTATTACGACTAGCAGAACAAGTGCTCCCTCTGGTTCAAAATGCACTGCGCGAATGTAAAGAGCCGGGCCAAACAAATCTGCGTATCGCTATTGAATGTCATAGTTGTATTCAATGGCTGACACCTGCACTCAAGCATTTCCGAGAAACCTGGCCACAAGTCAATGTGGATTTCAAATCCGGCGTCACTTTTGATCCACAACCTGCATTACTGCAACGAGAATTGGATGTCGTTTTGACATCAGATATTCTTCCTGAGAGTCATTTGCACTACACACCGCTATTTGATTATGAGGTCAAACTGGTTGTTGCTCCGGATCATCCTCTGGCCAATAAACTGCACATCCAGCCAAAAGATTTAATTGATGAGACATTGATGATCTATCCCGTTCAACGTCAGCGATTCGATATCTGGCGGCGTTTCTTGCAACCGGCGGGTGTTGTCCCTACGTTGAAAAATGTGGATAACACCCTGTTACTGATCCAAATGGTCGCGGCCCGCATGGGAATCGCGGCTCTGCCACATTGGGTTGTTGAGACATTTGAAAGGCAAGAGTTAGTGGTAACTAAAACACTGGGAGAAGGTTTATGGAGCAGGCTGTACGCTGCCGTTCGTGAAGGCGAACAGTATCAGCCTGAGATTGACGCGTTTATCCATTCCGCACGCCAGCACGCGATGGATAATCTGCCATTCGTAAAAGGAATTGCAAAATTAAACGTTGATGCCCCCAGAACAACGCAACAACCACCAATGGTAAATTGATCAGCCATTCCACCGGAACCAACATATTATTCATCATTGCCGAGAGGTTCCGGTATCTACGGCGGGAAAACCAATACCACCAGCCAGATACGAGTAAACATATAAAATCAGTTATCAACCTGACAGGCGAAATATCCACCGATCAGGCTGAACACGGCGACTCACAAGATTATCGTGACAACTCACAAATTATAGGATATCAATGCTCTTTCTGTACCAATAGAGCTTCCAGTAAATCCAAATCATGTAGCAAGGTTTGAAGTGTCTCATTACTTATTTTTCTGGTCGCACGCAGATGATACAACTCACCACGCTCTGCCCTTAATGCGGTCAGACGAAAACGACGTTCCAAATCTTCCACTAGCAGGCTATGTTCTATCTCATCCTGCCCTACAGTACGGCGACGCAAATAACCAATTACTCTGGAAGCAACTTCAGTAATCACCTCAGCATCCAGTTGCTCTTCGGGACTAGCAGAAAGACGCTCTTCCATCTTATTCATACTGACAATCGCCACTTCCGCCATAGCTGCCCGCGCCATTCGGACCTCACTGATATCTGCCTCCTTATCGGAAGTTTGCATTCCCCGTAACAGGAATGGCAAAGAGAGAACGCCAATTAACAACGAGAACAGAATGACTCCCGCAGCAATAAAGATAAGCTGATAACGGGCCGGGAATGGCGTACCATCCGCCAGAAACAGAGGAACAGACAGTGCGCCAGCAAGTGTGATTGCTCCACGAACGCCGGCAAAAGATGCCAGCCATAATTCACGAGTGGTATAAGTCGCAAAATTCAGTGGATTTTTTTTCATAAAAAATTTGCTGATATTCTTCATCAGCCATAACCAGCAGAAACGCAGTAATAAAAGGGCTCCATAAATCACTGCAACTGCGGCGAACAGCATCCAAGTTTCAACGGTTGGATCAATTTCTGCCTGTATAACGGAAGTTTGCCAGATCCCCGGTAATTGCAGGCCCAACATGACAAACACCAAGCCGTTAAATACGAACGCCAGCATTGACCAGACACTATCAGCACGCAAACGCATTGCCAACGGAGCATTACGGATGACCCCAGATTTACTGATCGTCATACCCGCGGCAACCGCAGCAAGGATACCGGAAACGCCAATATGTTCTGCAATCAGATAAGAAGCAAACGGCAACAGCAACATGAAAACAATTTGGGTTGCCGGATCGCCACCGCTCCAACGGTTCATTAAGCGCAGGGATTTACTGTACAACCAAGTTATTGCAATACCGGATAACAAACCGCCAATAGCAACCTTGAAGAATTCTATGGTCATGCCAGTAACAGAAAATGCCATCGTTCCCATTGCTATCGCTACAGCGAACTTTAAGGCTACCAGGCCTGAAGCATCGTTCATTAACGCTTCCCCTTCCATCACATTCATCATGCGCTTAGGCATACGCCTTTTTCCAACAATGGATGATAAAGCCACCGCATCTGTTGGCGATAACACAGCAGCAAGGGCAAAAGCAGCAATTAACGGAATACCTGGCATCAGCCAGTAAATCAGATAACCAATACCGACAACAGTAACCAGCACCAATACCAGCATCAGTATGAAAATTTCCCGTCCATACTGGAAAAACTCTCTGGTCGGCATTTTCCAGCCATCAACGAATAACAAAGGAGGAATTAGCAGAACGAGAAATAGCTCAGGATTAAAAGTAACATGTAAGCCAAAGTGCGGCCAAGCCAGCAATGCTCCCATAGCAATTTGCATTAACGGCAGAGGTATGCGGAACGGAATCACTTTAGTCAGAACGCCAGAAACTGAAACCACCAAAATCAAGATCAGAATAGTAAAGAATATTTCCATGTTGCCCTTACAATTTGCCTAAGAACCGTTGGTATACAGATTGAAACTCTTTTTCTTCCCGTTAACACAAAACAGTGAGAATAAATCTTAATACTAAAATAACTGAATCAATCGAAAAAGGTAGATACACGCGGAGCCGTATCCGAAAGAATTACAGGAATATTGTAAACTAATCAGATAAATACAGGGGAAATAATTGAGAATTTAAAAGTAATCGCAAGAATTGGCAAAGTGCGCAGGGGTGAACACCCATTACGCACTTTTTAATCAATCAAATAGCCCAATCACCAGCATAAAATGCTACTAAAGCGATCGTAATTACCACGGTACCGATATTCAATTGGCGCCATTCACCGGAACAGATACGACCAACAACCAGCGAACTGAAACCCAACATAATACCGGTTACAATATTGCAGGTCAGAACAATAAAGACCGCGCAAAGCATACCGGACATCGCCCCAACAAAATCATCGAAATCCAGCTTTCTGACATTACTCAGCATCAACAAACCAACATACATCAACGCCGGCGCGGTGGCATACGCCGGTACAAGATAGGAAAGTGGAGAAAAGAACAAAATTAACAGGAACAGGATACCGACAACTGTTGCGGTTAAACCTGTTTTACCGCCGGCTGCGGTACCCGCGGCTGATTCGATATATACCGCAGCCGGAGAAGCACCGATAGCGCCGGCAAAAATACTACTAACAGAATCGGCAGTCAGCGCTTTACTGCCATTAATAATCTGTCCGCCTTTATCCAACAGGTTCCCTTGCCCTGCTACCGCACGGATGGTACCGGTCGCATCAAACACCGCAGTCATGACTAACGCCAACACACTGGGTAACACAATCGGCTGCAAAGCCCCCATAATATCCATACTAAAAATCAAGGACAGGCCATCATCTCCCAGACTCGGTATCTTAAAGAACCCTTGATATTTCACCGCCGGATCAAAAATCAGCCCAATAACTGAAATCACCACGATCACTAACAGCACACCACCGGGAACTTTCAATTTTTCCAGACCAAAAATAACAGCCAGCCCAAGCAGAGTCATCATAACCGGAAAAGAGGTGAACGCCCCCAAAGCAACAGGCAAACCTTCCAGAGGGTTCTTAATGACCAAACCAACACCGTTTGACGCAATCAGTAACAAAAACAGCCCAATACCAATCCCTGCACCATGCGCAATACCCATTGGTATATTGCGTAAAATCCAAGAACGAATACCGGTAACAGAAATCACCGTAAACAAGCATCCCATCAAAAATACCGCACCGAGTGCAACCGGAATAGTGATTTGCTGTCCTAAAACCAAACTAAAAGCGGTAAATGCAGTCAACGAAATTGCACAACCAATTGCCATTGGCAAGTTAACCCACAGCCCCATTAACAAAGAACCAAAACCGGCAACTAAACAAGTCGCAATAAAGACAGCAGTATGGGGAAACCCTGCCTGCCCTAACATTCCCGGTACAACGATGACTGAATAAACCATCGCCAAGAAAGTTGTGATCCCTGCCAGAATTTCACGGCGTACCGTTGTGCCACGTTCAGTCAATTTAAAATACTTGTCCAGTTTGCATTTAACTGGTGCCTGAGTGCCAAACATGTCGTTCCCCTGCATTATGTTCATGGTACTTCTTCCACTTCCTCATCAAACGAAAACGATCACCTTGCTTAATAACACAACAACATTGCCCCAATCGGTTCAATAAATCACAAAAGCAATCGTTTGGCTTTTAGAATAGAAAGCAGTGAGAAAATTTGAGGCGAAAGATTATCCAGTGATCATCGTGTCGAAATCAATAGCTAACAGTATTATTTAGCTAAGTATCACAAGAATGACTTCTGGAGATTAAACCTTTTACGATAATTAATCGCAATGTTTCAATCTTAGGATTCCACTTACTAACGACTTGATAATAAATAAGATTCACTCAATGCTGACTGCTATTCACAGCCAGCTTTTACGCCTGTACAACTACCAACTGAATACTTCAGCTTTTATCACCTTGCGGGTTAAACCGATCCATGGTTGAAACCAGAAACAGTGCTGCAATGATGACAAGCAGAACAGGTAAACCTGATGGCGTCACTGAACTCGCTATACCGGCAAGCAGTGGTCCAAACAAACTCCCAATTCCCCACAACATAGCCGCCGCGGCATTAGCCACTATCAGATCATTTCCTGAAAAATACTGACCGATTTGGACCAATGCAATGGTGTAGATAGCCCCCGCAGTTGCCCCTAAAACAATCAACAAAGGCCAGATAAGATACTGATATGTCATAACAAACGGCAATAATGCACTTGCTCCGAGCGTTGCTACACCACAAATCTGGTATAGGCGCATACGATTCATATGATCCGCCAGCCAACCAAACGGAAGCTGCATCACTGCATCACCAGCAAGAATGACACTTATCATCAGTGCAGCTACCGCTTCGATATACCCATAACTCATCCCGTAGATGGGAAACATAGAAAGAATGGTCCCGTCGAAAAAGGAAAAAAATAGCACACCACCACAGATCGCCGGTGCAATCTTCACAAATTGAACAATAGAGAAATTGGATTGCTTACTGTGTTGCGGCAACTTATCGCCTTTCTTCTGATCTACCATGACAAAGAGCACCAGTGAAAAGATATGGATCAGAGTACAAATCAGTATCGGCGTTTTATCTGCGATACCATAAAAAGCAATGATAGAAGGGCCAAGCAACTGACTGACAGTAAAAACTGTTGTATAAACAGCCAGTACCCTGCCTCGTTTATTCTCTTCAGAGAGTTCATTAATCCAGGTTTCACCTAGACAGATCATTAACCCGTTAGCAACACCAGTAACTAGCCGCAGAGGAAAAAGCAACTCCATCGGCAACGACCCCAAAAGTGGGAGCAAACTGCCAGCAGAAACCCCTGTTGCAATCATCATGACGTGTTTCTTACCTACCAGAGCTACAATTTTCTGGACGACCGGAGCACTCAAAAGAACCCCCAATGCCGGAGCCGCAGAAATTAAACCAATGTACAACTCATCAATACCTTGGCTATTCAAGCGTAACGCTATCATTGGGATAGTCAAACCAATGACAATGCCAATAACAGCGACACTCGTGGTAATAGTAAAAATGGCAAAAAAATTATTATTTCTATAATCACGACTGTTCATTTTATTTATATCTATCCAGCAAAAACAAAGAGAATAAATATGAAATGAACTGAAAACAACAAATTAATAATATTATATTGAATGCGTTAATTCCTATTGGTTATTATTTCAAACAGTAAATATATAACGATATATCAGCATTAACCCCGAAGCCAGTACAATAATATTGATAAACTTCAAAAATGTTCCTCTGGAGATTTTCAGTGTCACTTGGCGACCAACATAGATTCCCAACAACATGGCTGGAATAAATACCAGTATCAATAACAAAAATGAGGTGTCCAGATAAATACCCATGACAACAAAAATAATCACTCTCGTCAGGGTACTGAAACCAATTAAAGTCGTCTGAGTAATCCTGAAAATTTCCTTATCTGATATCCGCCCAGTTAGATAAATTGCATATAGAAAACCGCCACTACCAAATAGCGCACTGAAAATACCTCCACTCAGACCAAATGGAATAGCGGCTTTAGCGGGGAATTGACGGTAAGTTTTACTGAAAAATAGCGAATAAATTGAATAGAAAACAACAAATAACCCCAACACCAGAACTAAAACATCAGGTCGGGCCATCAATAAAACGGCGGCGCCAATCAAGCTACCGATAACCATTAATGGAATCATTAATTTGAGCTCACTAAACTCTGATTTTTTACCCTCTCTGGTAATATTAATCACTGCGGCGGTTAAATCTACCAACGCGAGCATAGGAACAATTTTCGCTACAGGAATATAAAATGCCAGAACTGGGCTAGCAACAAGAGCAGAACCAAACCCGGCCATACCAAAAACCAGATAAGCAAAGAAAACGACAAAAATGCAAATAAACAGATCAGGCCACGCAAGTACATGTAACATTTCTACTTCCCTGAAAATAGTTCTCAAACTAAAGTGATCGTTTTCCCGATACTAATAGTTTTTACTATCATTTGTCAGGTCTGTCTGCAAAAAATAGGACACATCAGTTAAAGATGTACTTAATGCACATATGGCGATGGTATGGTCCTGTGGAAAAATAATATGTTTAAATTACAATCAATTTAAAATATTTCCTAACAATAAATAATTGGGGCTGCCCTAGATAAGTAATTTGATCTAGGATATCCAAATGAGAAAAAGTCGGATTAGCCAATACAAGCAAAAACATCTTCAGGAACTCTTTGTGGCGGGGGCTACAGCCCGCACTGCGGCAGAGTTAGTGGGTGTCAACAAAACGACTTCAGCTCTTTGGTATCTTGCTCTATTTAATTGATTTTTAATCACTTTATTATAACTTGTGACCACGGCACATGTCGTTGTAATCTAATGGCATATATGGATAGAAAAGATGTTAGATGAAAAATGATAGAGCGCCAAATTTTTGAGACCTTATTAACTAAGGCAACAGAAAAACTCACTCAAGACTTGAGATCATCAAACGAGCATCATAACTCAAAAAAATTTGAGCAAAGAGTCAGAGAGGTTTTAGGAGAGATATTAACGGACATGGGGTTATTTGTAGATATGAATCCGCCTGCACAAGCGTTTCCAGACATAATTATTGGAAACTTTGGTGTAGAAGTAAAATATTCAGATAATAATACATGGAGATCAATAGCAAATAGCATTTTCGAAGGGAGTCGTAAGCAAGGAGTAGATTATGTATATCTACTTTTGGGAAAAATTGGCGGAGAACCAGAAGCTAAATGGGGGCATTATGAAGAATGTATCATGCATGTAAGAACGTCTCATGTTCCAAGATTTGAAGTGGAAATTAATGCCAAAGAACCATTATTCGATAAGCTCAATATAAGCTATAACGACTTCAGGATTTTAAGTCCGGAAGAAAAAATGCCCTTCATTAGAAAGTATGCAAAAAATAGGTTAAAGCCCGGTGAAAGGCTTTGGTGGATTGATGATCAACCTGATGAAAGAACTCTACCATTGGAAGTAAGGCTATATACAAAACTTTCTCAGCCGGAGAAACGAAAGTATCGAGCAGAATCAGCAGTACTTTGTCCACAGATTGTTAAATCTAGCCGAGTATCGGGAAAATACGATGATGTGACAATGTTTCTTCTAACATATTATGGCATATTGTGTAATCAAGCTAGAGATTTATTTTCTGCTGGAAGTGTCGCAATGAGATCGTCGCCAGAAAGAGGTGGCAATTATATAGAAAGGGCATTAAAAGATATAGAGGTCGAAATGCTTCGAGCATTTTATGAATTAGAAGATGCCTTATTTGAAGAGTATTGGGGAGTAATTCTTCCCAAAGAAGAAAGAATTAAGTACTGGTTAAAACTGGCAGATACCTATGCTGTAGGATGGAGACCATCAGAAACTCTATTTATAACTGCTAAATATTGAGTCTTTACAACAATACCATGACTGATAACAAATAACAGTCATGGTATTCTAAATATACCCGTCATCTTTCAAGTTGCCTCTTTGTTGGCTGCACTCACTCACCCCGGTCACATAGTTCTCTATGCTCCCGGGGATTCGCTCCCTTGCCGTCGCGATGCATCTTGAAATCCATTGGGTATATATTGTTTATAATTTATCGAGATATTCTTCAACAGCTTGCGCTAAATGCCAAGCTAAAACCGGTGGAACAGCGTTTCCAACCTGTCTTTCGGTTTCCCTCAAGTTCGATTCGAAAACAAAATTATCAGGAAATGACTGGAGACGTGCAGCCTCTCGCATCGAAATACGACGATCTAATTTATAATGGAACTGAATATTACCATGACATTCCGCTCTTATAGTCTGAGATGGCTTATCTTCCTTTAAACGTCTACTTCCTTGGTCTGGGCTTTTTTTAGCCTTACTCCAAATATGATTAAGATTGCGATCTTCATCAACGGTTTCTAAATCATGAATCGCATCATAACAAGTCAACCATTCGTTTTTATGGAGAATATCAACAGGTTCTTTGAATAAAGGGTTTCCATGTAATGTTCCAACAATAAAAACTCGCTCTCTCGTTTGGGGTACACCAAAATTGGCTGAATTATATAGTTTATAACTAACATTATAACCCAATTCACTGAAATCCTTTATAACACGGGCTAAAGATTCTTCGTTATACTTCATGAGTAGCCCTTTGACATTTTCAGCAATAAAAATCTTTGGTCGTGAGCGTTTAACAGCATCGACCATAGCAAGATATAAACCGCTGCGCTTTCCGTCTACGCCAGCTCTTTTACCATTGATAGATATATCTTGGCAGGGGAAACCTCCTATCAGTACATCACATTCTGTAGGGGTTGAATCGATAAGTTCCCATATGTCGCCTTCAACGATATCATGAGAAAAGTTTTTCTTATATGTTTTTACTGCATTGGGGTTGAATTCATTAGCCCAAATAATTTCAAATTTTGTTTTTTTATATTCTTTATTCAAGACAGAAAAACCGCCACAGAAGCCTAAATCCATTCCGCCACAACCAGCAAAAAGCGAAACCAATTTATATTTTTCTTTTTGAAAGATATCACTATTCGATGCTAATGCCATCGATATTTTATTTTCAATCCATGCTGCTAAACTTACACCTTGCGCCTCAGCTAAAGCTTTCCATATTTCCTTTTGAGATGGAGTAATCCGTAAATGGATTTTCTCACTTTTAATTTCTGGTGTAATGCTTGTTGTCATTTCTTCACTCTCGTTCTCATCGGCCTTAACCTGATCTTTTATACATGATAAACAAAACCTGATGTGTGCACAACATAAGTTGGAAATAATTTTTTTATTTTCATCTTATTGTTTTTATGGTTTTTTTGTTTATTTAAGTGTGCGCAAAACCGTATAAAAAACGCCATAATGAAGGGTGAAATGAGAGCTTAATGAGTCAAAGAAAGGAGAGAGGGATGATTTCTCGATCTTCACTGTTTAGGTTTGCTAGCATAACGACTGCATAAGTTTAATCCCTTGATAGTCTATCTCGCAATTTCTAATACCTGTAAAAATCCACTCTTCAATACAATCCTGCAAAATAATGCTGTCCAGTTTTTTCTTCCCTAACAATGCACACTCCCATACAACCAGAACCCTATAACCAAGATTGTTTAAATTAGATATAACACGCATATCCCTTTCTATATTATTTTTGAGCTTTTTGGTCCAATATTCACTTGTAGATTTTGGCGGCCTAAACATGTGGCACGAATGACGGTGCCAAAAACAGCCATTAACAAGTATGGCGGCCTTATGCTCGACACACACAAAATCTGGTTTGCCATATATTTTTTCACATTGGGAGATGTGATTAATCTCAAGATTGTTTAGGATTTTTCCGACAATGATTTCTGGCTTTGTACTTTTTGAGTGTATAGACCTCATGATATGCGAGCGTTTAATTTTTGATATCGCTTTCATTCCATTTTCCTCCTTAACAAAAACAAATAGAATTATAACATGTTTCACAAACTAAATTTACCTCCCCTTTATACTATCTAAAAATATCTGACCTCTTTTTTAAGACTGTAATTTAAATTGTGTAATTGCCTGTTTTTGATATATTCCTTCCGACAACGGAGACAGGCAAATTATGGACGAAAAGAAACTTAAAGCTCTCGCTGCCGAATTGACTAAAAGCCTCAAAACTGAAGCCGATCTTAATCAGTTTTCCCGCATGCTCACTAAGCTGACCATCGAAACGGCCTGAATGCTGAACTGACTGACCATCCTAGCTATGAGAAAAATGCGCCAAAATCCCGCTCTAATCAATGGCACCGTTATCAACAAAGCGGTTTTCCTCGCACTGGGTATCAATAGGACTTCAAGACATCCTCATTGCGTGTGTGGACGGCCACTTATAATCAGGTGGCAATTACACAGAATAATGTACAGACTCTTCAACGATTAAAGCAGGATAAAGCAAGTTTAAACTGACGTATTTAAGGTATCACAGAGTTGTATAACAAATGCAATATAATAACGCTGCAAGTAACCCAATTTATATTCGATTAAATCATTTATCTGGGGATTTTGTTATGCTTATTTTTTATCATCGATTATTTAACTGGTTTATGAAGAAATTTATTCTCCGATTGAAAACGTTATTAAAACGCTTCATCTTGAAAAACAGATTAACGAATTCATATTTTCATTTATCCTTTTCCCCCGAAAACATAAATATAACCAAACCAATTTTTATTTCTCCGTTTCCACTGATAGCTTTAAAATGGGCAGGTTTTAAACTATTATTAAAAGTCATGTTTTCAACCACTGATTTTAATTAGCATAAAACTTTAATAGTTTTTTTACCACTTTTGACGCCCGATTTTTATTAAGATTAATTATCATGGAATATCGTACTTTACGTTTACCTAATGTAAATTATACCCGCTTTTATCTTTAACTGACACTATTTTATCGGTAATTTAAAGCTGTTTTTATAGAGCACAATCCTTTATTTTTTCACATAAATTAACCAGTAAATAATCTGATGATATAAAGATCCCCCTTTGTGTTTTTTCGGATAATCACTTCTTTTTCAAAGTTTAAACCCTGCCAAACTAACCGTTTTATCCCTTTTTTATCGCATCATTTTTTACGGCTTTTTTTATAAAATAATGGCGAAAAATACTTTAATATAATACTGTTACGACAATATTATTTTACGCATTGGTTTCTTTTTAACTCTTTGTTGATGGATTTAGATTAAATACAATCAACCATTACCACGAATGAATATTTATTTATAAAAATCAACCAATTAAATAAATCATCACTATGTTTACATTTTTAAATAGCCATAGTCGGTTAGTTAAATATAAAATAATAGAAAAGTAGCATCGCCGATAAATACATTAAACATAGTGGCAAATAGGCCGTTTTTAATTACCCTGTACCTTTTAAAAACTTCGCACTAATGGAGCATCTGTTTTTATAACTCTTATCTAATTAATCACCGAAAAAAATGAGCGAGTAATCACAAAAATTTAATATGCAGGTAAAAAGAGACAATTAACCATGTTAATAAAGATGATAAACATGTGAATCAATTCTCAGAGCCTGTAATTAGAAATTCGTTTAATAAATGGTTTTCATAGTTTATGCAAATATAATAGTTTTTTTCCATCTCCCACCCCTCATTTAAACCTTCCCATTTTCATTAAGTTAATACTTGTTTTTTCTTTTTCCTGTATTTTATTTTTTTAGGTTTAAAACCAGAGAGGGCAGCAAGTATGCTAATGGTATTAAAATCAACACTTAATACGGTTAATGCGGTTAATGCGGTTAATGCGGTTAATGCGGTTAATGCGGTTAATGCGGTTAATGCGGTTAATGCGGTTAATGCGGTTAATGCGGTTAATGCGGTTAATGCGGTTAAATGTTTTGATATAACTTCATATTCTTGTCATTGGGTTAACACTGTTATTTTACCACTTTGGTTAATCAATTTAAAACCCGTTTTCTCTAATATTTTCTCCTGCAATGCCAATATAGCATCAAATTTTTCACCCACTTTAAAAAATTCTTAATCACTTCTTTTTACCTTTGATGATTTAAGTTTTTACCTATTTACTCATAGTACGCTTGACTCTTTTCCCAGATTCTAAAACCACACTGATAGATAAAAACGGCTTTTCTTAATACCTGTTTTATCACGTTCAGGATAAGGTATATTTACTTTTACTTGAATAAGTGAAAGTTTCTGTAACCCTTTGCTTTCAGATAGCACGAAAAACGATAAACCACATGGTCTAACCTGAGTAAATCGGGATCTACGGAGTAAGTAAAAAGCGCTCTTTAGGTTAATTGGCTCGGTGCATCAATCCGCTTTCTCGTACCGATTTTCGCCTTTCTCTACCGCTTTTTTATGACTGACTTCAAGTTTTTTCCGGCCGTAGCTCAGTCTTCATTAACCGCTTTCTCCAACATTATTAACGAAACAGAGACAGCTCTCCCGACTACACCGACTTAAATCACATCAACATGAAATAAAAAACCTTCGGAATGATTGTAATGATAACTATTCTCACATTAAGATGATACCGTGATTATTTACTTTTGATGTTATAGGGTATGTCTGACCGCATTGTTGTTTCCGCTGAGCTAACACTTGAATCGCTTTACGGCGCGCATCATGGCTGGCTGAAAAACTGGCTCACGCGCAAACTGCAATCGTCCTTTGATGCCGACGACGTAGCACAAGATACCTTCCTGCGTGTGATGGCCGGCGACTCGCTACAAGCTATTCGCGACCAAAAATCCTTCCTCTGCACGATCGCCAAAAGGGTGATGATCGATCTGTTTCGCCGCAACGCGCTGGAGAAAGCATATCTGGAGCTACTGGCGCAACGGCCCGAGGCGCTTATGCTCTCGCCGGAAATCCGTCAGTGTCAACTTGAAACACTCCAGCAAATCGACCAGATGATCGATGGTCTGAGCAACAAAACGCGCCAAGCGTTTTTATTGTCTCAGCTTGAAAATCTGACCTACAGCGATATCGCTTCACGCCTCAATGTGTCCGTCAGTTCCGTGAAAAAATATATGGCTAAAGCCACCGAACACTGCCTGCTGTTTCGTCTGGAAAATGGGCTCTGATATGGACACTATGTTAACCCATTCTCGCCGTCAGGCATTAAAATCAGCATCGCACTGGTATGCGATACTGAATAGCGATCAGGTCAGCCCGCTGCAAACTGAAAAATGGCAGCGCTGGTACGAGCAGCATCAGGATCATCAGTGGGCATGGCAGCAAGTGGAAAATCTTCGTGACCAGATGCTTGTAGTGCCAGGTAATGCGGCAAGCCACGTACTTCAGGAAACTTATCTGTCACGACGCAGGGTGATGAAAGGCATACTATTGTTACTGGGGGTTGGCGGTAGCTGGCAACTGTGGTACTCGGAAGTGGGAGAAGGTCTGCGAGCCGATTACCATACTGCTAAAGGGGATATTCAGCATCATCGACTGAGCGATGGCACACTGCTTACACTCAATGCCGACAGTGCCGTAGATGTCCATTTTACTCCTCAACAACGTCTGGTACATCTCTGGTATGGCGAAATTGCCATCACTACCGGACATGATACCGGAGCAAAGCTGTTGCGTGTACAAACCCGTCATGCACAACTGACTGCGCTAGGTACCCAATTTACGGTTCGTCAGGAAGCCAACACCACACTACTTAGCGTGCAGCAACATGCCGTAGAGGTGATACTGACCGGTGCCGACCGCAAATGTATTGTGCATCAGGGCGAAAGCCTAAGATTCAGCGCCACCAATTTTGATGAACTGACCGCGGCAGCCGCCGAAGACAACGCGTGGACGCAGGGTATACTAAGCTTCAGCGATAAACCATTGAGTGAAGTGATAGCAACCCTCGCCCGCTATCGAAGCGGTATATTACGCTGCGACCCGGCCGTCGCCTCGCTACGGTTAAGTGGTACTTTCCCGATGAAAAATACCGATACCATATTAACCGTCATAGAGAAAACGCTTCCCGTTAAGATTCAATACATTACCCGTTTTTGGGTGAATGTTCTGCCCGCAGAACAATCGTTAACGTAAAAAATAATCATTTTCGATTGTCCTTTTTTGTTTCCTCGTTCGACTTCATAAGTGAATACAGCAATAAAATGATTATGGAGACGTTATGATGCCTTTACGTGCACAGCCACTGCGCGCGCTTCACAAAGCAACACCGCTGGTAATGGCGATTCGTTTGAGCCTGTTACCGGTGGCCTGCCTAACCTCAGGGATAACGTATGCTGCTGTAGAGCCAGCTAGCGTACACTATGACATTAATGCAGGCGAACTGGATAAAGTGCTTAATCAGTACTCCATCCACGCCGGTATTACCCTTTCAATAGATGCCAGCTTAACCCGCGGCAAACAGAGTAGCGGTCTACACGGTAATTACTCCATCACCGATGGACTGAGCACCTTGCTGGTCGGCACTGATTTGCAGGTGAAAACATTAGGCAATAACACGTTCACACTCGAACCCGCTCCTGTTGCGCAGAAAGACGTGCTGACCGTGGTAGGCGACTGGCTAGGTAGTGCGCGTGAAGCTGACGTGTTTGAACATGCAGGCGCGCGTGATGTCATCCGCAGGGAAAATTTTGTTAAAACAGGCGCAACCACAATGCGTGAAGTGCTGAACCGCATTCCCGGCGTCAACGCGCCAGAAAACAATGGTACCGGCAGCCACGACCTGGCAATGAACTTTGGCATTCGTGGCCTGAACCCACGTCTCGCCAGCCGCTCTACGGTTCTGATGGACGGCGTTCCGGTACCCTTCGCGCCTTATGGACAGCCACAGCTATCATTAGCGCCAGTATCTCTCGGCAATATGGACGCAATAGACGTGGTACGCGGCGGCGGCGCTGTGCGCTACGGGCCACAAAGCGTAGGTGGTGTGGTGAATTTCGTGACCCGCGCTATCCCGCAGGATTTTGGTATTGAGACCAGTGTGGAAGGACAACTTAGCCCCACATCCTCACAAAATAATCCAAAAGAGACCCATAATCTGATGATTGGCGGTACGGCAGATAACGGTTTCGGCACAGCGCTTCTCTACTCCGGCACACGCGGCAGCGACTGGCGCGAGCACAGCGCCACACACATTGATGACGTGATGCTCAAAAGCCGCTATGCACCCAATGAAGCGCACACCTTCAACAGCCTACTGCAATATTACGATGGCAGTGCGGATATGCCCGGTGGCCTTTCACGCGCCGATTACGATGCCAATCGCTGGCAATCCACTCGCCCATATGACCGCTTCTGGGGCCGCCGTCAGCTCGCAAGTCTCAGCTATCAGTATCAACCCGACCAGCACCACAAATTCAATATTCAGGGCTTATACACTCATACCTTGCGCAGCGGTTATCTTGAGCAGGGCAAGCGCATTACCCTTTCCCCGCGAGAATATTGGGTGCGTAGCATCGAACCACGCTATAGCCAGCTCTTCAATTTAGGTCCTTCAGCCCATGAAGTAGGGATTGGCTACCGTTATGTGAATGAAGCCAGTCACGAAATGCGTTACTACACCGCCACCCGCAGCGGCGAATTACCCAGCACATCAAGCCCTTATGACCGTAATACTCGTTCCGGCACCGAGGCTCATGCTTGGTATATTGACGACCGCATTGATATCGGCAACTGGACCATCACGCCTGGAATACGATTCGAACATATCAAATCCTTCCAAAACAACAATGTGAAAGGCACCCGCCAAGAAGTAAGTTACGATGCGCCGCTGCCCGCACTCAATGTTCTTTATCATATTACTGATAGCTGGAATCTTTACGCCAATACGGAAGGCTCATTCGGTACCGTACAATACAGCCAAATTGGTAAGGCTGTGAAAAGCGGCAATGTAGAACCTGAAAAGGCGCGAACTTGGGAAGTCGGAACTCGCTACGATGACGGCGCATTGGCAGCGGAAATGGGGCTGTTCCTGATTAACTTCAACAATCAGTACGACTCCAACCAGACTAATGATACTGTTACGGCACGTGGGAAAACCCGACACACAGGGCTGGAAACTCAGGCACGTTACGATCTTTCGGAACTTACGCCCAAGCTGAAGAACGTTTCGGTTTACGCCAGTTACACGTATGTCAACGCAGAAATTCGTGAAGAAGGCAACACCTACGGGAATCAAGTGCCGTTCTCACCGAAACATAAAGGTGCATTTGGCATAGATTACAAACCGGGTAACTGGACCTTCAACCTCAACAGCACATCCCAATCCAGTCAGTTTGCTGATAACGCTAATACCGTGCAGGAAAGCGCCAATGGAAGCACCGGCCGCATTCCGGGCTTTATGCTGTGGGATACGCGCGTGGCGTATGACTTCGGTCCACAAATGGCCAATCTGAGTCTAGCCTTTGGGGTGAAAAACATTTTCGACCACGAGTATTACACCCGCTCCTATGATGACAATAACAAAGGCCTCTACGCCGGGCAGCCACGTACGTTCTATATGCAAGGTTCTGTAAAATTCTGACGTTACATTAATCCGTTCGCCGGGCCATTGCCCGGCTTTGCTATTTCTGGAGCTAAGTTATGCTTGCACCGATTCACGTAATGTTTATCGTTTTGCTCTTCTTCGCCAGCCTGCCCCATGCCATTGCGGTCACGGTACAGGATGAGCAGGGCAGTTTTACCCTCAATACCGTTCCCCAGCGCGTAGTTGTGCTGGAATTATCGTTTGTTGATGCGTTGGCCGCCATCAATATCAGCCCGGTAGGTATTGCCGATGATAATGATCCGCAGCGCATCCTCACGGATGTTCGCCAGCGTATTAAACCCTGGCAATCAACGGGTACTCGCGCTCAGCCAAGCCTTGAAGCCATCAGCGCGCTAAAACCTGATCTCATCATTGCAGACAGTCAACGCCACGCGGGGATCTATCGGGCACTCAAGGGCATCGCTCCCGTCCTACTGCTAAAGTCCCGCAACGAAACCTACGAAGAAAACCTGCAATCTGCCGCGATCATCGGCAAAGTGATGGGGAAAGAGAGTGAAATGCAACAACGGCTGGCAGAACACCGTGAACGCATGAAAGGCTATGCCAGTCAGTTGCCACAAGGCGTCAGTGTGGTTTTTGGCACCTCGCGCGAACAACAATTTAACCTGCATTCCAGCGACACCTATACCGGCAGCGTCTTAACGGCATTAGGGCTAAAGGTTCCCACGCCAGTTAATCATGCGGCAATGGCTTCTCTCAACTTAGAGCAGTTACTGGCACTCAATCCTGACTGGCTTATCGTCGCCCACTATCGCCAGGAAAGCATCGTGAAGCGCTGGCAGCAAGATACGCTGTGGCAGATGATGACAGCACAGCACAAGCATCAGATAGCAGCGGTAGATAGCAATACTTGGGCTCGTATGCGCGGGATATTTGCCGCTGAACGCATCGGCAGTGATGCGGTAAAAATCTTCCATCATCAACCAGTTAATGAAACACCATGAGACGCCATCACCATGCGGTCTGGCGCTGGGGATTGCCGCTGGTTGCCCTGTTGAGTGCGTTCTGGCTAAGCCTGTTTTGCTACTCCGCTATTCCCATTCCCGCCATTAGCGCACTTAAGGCGCTGGTGCCAGGTCATACACCGACATTGCCTGAGGCGCTGGTTATCAATCTGCGGCTACCACGCAGTCTGGTTGCTATTCTGCTCGGCGCAGCTCTGGCATTGGCCGGCGCACTACTCCAGACGCTCACCCATAATCCGCTGGCCTCCCCCTCCTTATTGGGCATTAACAGTGGCGCAGCACTGGCAATGGCGCTGGTCAGCGCTTTCAGTCCGGCAGCGCTGGCCGGATATTCTATTTCTTTGGTGGCAGCTTGTGGCGGTGGAATTAGCTGGATGATAGTGATGGCCGCAAGTGGTAGCTGGCAGCAAAAATACGATCGCAACCAGCTAATTCTGGCGGGCATTGCCTTATCGGCCTTATGTATGGCACTAACACGTATTACGCTACTGCTTGCCGAAGATCATGCTTACGGCATTTTCTATTGGCTGGCGGGAGGGGTCTCCCATGTCCGCTGGCCTGAATTCTGGCAACTATTCCCTTTCGTGGTGGTCACTGTACCTGTAGTTTTGTTGCTGGCGAAATCACTTAATCTGCTCAACGCTGGCGATGTCAGTGCCCATACACTTGGCGTGAATCTAACGCGCCTACGTATCTTCATCAGTCTAGCGGTGCTGATTCTGGTGGGGGCTTGCGTCAGTGTGGCGGGGCCGATCGTGTTTATTGGCCTGCTAATGCCCCATCTGGCGCGTTTCTGGGTTGGCTATGATCTACGCCGCACACTGCCAATGTGCATGTTGCTGGGAGCAGTATTTATGCTACTTGCCGATTTACTGGCCCGTGCACTGGCCTGGCCTGGGGAACTCCCGGCAGGCGCGATACTGGCGCTGATTGGCGCACCCTGCTTTGTCTGGCTGGCAAGGAGGCGAACATGAATCGTCAGGTTATCTCACTGTTGGTCATGTTGCTGGCAATTACGCTGGTGCTAGCGCTACGCATGGGGGCGCAACCACTTCCCTGGGACGCGTTAATAAGCGGCTGGCAACCCAGTGACAAACACCACTTTATGCTAACGCAGTACCGCCTACCGCGTATTTTACTAGCCATCACTGTAGGCGCTGCACTGGCGCTTTCCGGCGTTTTGGTCCAAGGGATTGTTCGTAATCCACTGGCCTCCCCCGATGTACTGGGGGTAAATCATGCAGCAAGCCTGGCGTCGGTAAGCACGCTGCTCCTTTTCCCTTCTCTGTCGGTACAGTGGCTTCCGTTACTCGCTTTTTGCGGTGGAATGGCCGCGCTAATCCTACTGCGGGCGATTGCCGGTCCCTCTTCGCCACTGCGCCTTGCACTGGTTGGCGTGGCACTTTCAGCTACCTGGACAAGCATCACCGATTACCTCATGCTCTCACGCCCACAAGATATCAACAATGCGCTTTTGTGGCTGACGGGCAGTCTGTGGGGACGCGACTGGCAGTTTGTGGCTATAGCCCTGCCGGTATTGATGATACTGATACCGCTCAGCCTACGCTTTTGTCGCGATTTAGATTTGCTGGCACTCGGTGATGACAGCGCCAGCACACTGGGCGTCTCGCTCCTACACGTACAATCCTGGGGATTAATGCTGGCAGTAGCGCTTGCCGCAACAGGCGTCGCCGTTTGCGGGCCGATTGGTTTTATTAGCCTCGTGGTACCCCATCTCGTTCGCAGACTTGTGGGAGGACGGCATCGCTGGCTTATACCCGCATCCATGCTTATGGGGGCACAGGTTCTGCTGCTAGCCGACTTGCTAGCAAGGACCATAGCTCCACCAATGGAATTGCCTGCTGGCGTACTGACCGCCATCATTGGCGCCCCTTATTTCTTCTGGCTTTTAGTGAGGACACGTTAAATGGAACTGGCTACGGAAAAGTTATCTGCGGGCTACGAGGAGAAACGCATTCTGAATGACCTGTCGCTCACCCTCCCGACCGGGAAAATCACGGCGTTGCTCGGCCCTAACGGCTGTGGGAAATCAACATTACTGAAATGCTTTTCGCGGCTATTAACACCATTATCTGGAAAGATAACAATAGATAGTGAACCTTTAGCGCACTTTTCCTCACGCAAGCTCGCCAGACATCTGGCGCTTTTACCGCAACACCCTCTCACACCAGAAGGGATCGCCGTCCATGAACTGGTTGCATACGGACGCAGCCCCTGGCTTACGTTCTGGGGGCGTTTAACATCTCATGATCGTCGTCTTGTACAACAAGCAATGGAAAAAACGCAGATTAGCCATCTTGCCGATAAACGCGTTGCCGACCTTTCAGGCGGGCAGCGCCAGCGTGCTTTTCTGGCGATGGTTTTGGCCCAAGATACGCCGTTGGTGCTACTCGACGAACCTACTACGTATCTTGACATCAACCATCAGGTGGAATTGATGAAGCTGCTACGTGAGCTGAACAACGAAGGAAAAACGGTCGTGACCGTACTTCATGACCTCAATCAGGCTAGCCGGTACTGTGACCACCTGGTACTACTTTCTCAGGGGCAGGTTGTCGCCCAAGGCTCACCCGAAGAGGTTATGACACCGAAATTATTACAGCGGGTATTCAGCATTGAAGCAGAAATTCACCCCGAACCAGTTTCAGGTAAACCAATGTGTGTGGTGTGTTAAGCGGGAATCTAATGTAACGTGTTGGTTCTCTTCTCCAGTACGGCTTAATATGTTCTGCTTTTTATTAGAGGTTGTGTCGGGATTCATTGCTTATACCGCCCAACCCAAAAAGCCGAGCTTGAATTTATGTGATTCTAATAATTGCTGTTCTTAAGCAAAGCTGAGGTTAAATTACATTAAAAAAACTTATGAACTTATATTTACTTGTGCTCAGCCCAAACCCGATTCACTTGACTTAATTAGAGAAGTCACCAAGCTAATTAGGCTTGATAATTTATATCATCTACTTAAGAAAGTGACATGGCATACAAAACATAATTGCTTTTATATAAACACTACTAATGAGTCTAATGATCGCTACTTTAATGCTGAAGGTAACAACTACCAATCTGTTTTAAGTTCAATTATTGATAATATAACACGACCTGAGATTGATGCTTTTGAAGAATTTAAAATTCGGTGCAATATTCAGTTAATATGTGATTTAATATACGGTTATGTTCAATATGAGTTCATACAACCTTTATTGAAACGAACTGAATCATCATTAAACGCTTTACGTAAGGTTATTACTATTACTGAGAATCAAATAATTACGAAACCGGTAACGGTAATTTCCCTGAGAAAATGCAATCCGGAAATCAAGAAAACCCTGCCACTTCTGATTGCCAAACATTACTATCATCCTCATAGAGATAAAGTTGCTAACCCTCCAGACAGAACAATTCATCTAATTATTGATGAGGCCCATAACATCCTTTCTCAGCAATCAAGTCGCGAAAGTGAAAGCTGGAAAGATTATCGCCTTGAGATGTTTGAGGAAATCATTAAGGAAGGTCGTAAATTCAGAGTATTTTTGACTTTATCCAGTCAGCGACCAGCAGATATTTCACCAACAATTGTATCACAGATACATAATTTCTTTATTCATCGACTGGTCAACGATCGTGACCTCCTGCTGATTGATAATACAATAAGCACACTTGACAATATGTCAAAGAGCATGATCCCTAACTTGGCTAAAGGTTGCTGTGTCGCAACTGGTACATCGTTTAACCTGCCAATAGTGTTGCAAGTTGACGTCTTAGAAAGATCAAAGCAACCGGATAGTGAAGATGTAGACTTGGAAAAGATATGGAAGTAATAAACTTTCTTCGGTGTTACTAGTGCCGTAAGAAAATTGAGAGTCTAATCATATTTTACACATCTATTTCTCTCAACTATAACCATGTGGTAGCTGAGTGACCACAATAAAACTTACTATTTATTTAACTGGAAGGATATGCAAGATGGGCAGCAACGACATAGGTAATGAAGTAATAAATTTAGTCAAACGAGTTATTACACCTACAGTCATCATGGGGTTCATTGCGTTGTTTGTTATTTGGTTTTACCTTAACCGGTTAGGCCGGTTAGATATATTTATTAGCTCCGTAACATTTAAAGATATTTTCATAGTCATTGCATCAACTTTTTTATTCAGCATAATACTTATTTCAATTTTGATGTTTATACCATCAATTTTACTCATCTCTATTATTAAGAAAGAAAGTAATCACTTTCATAACTATAAAAAAATAAGAGAAAATTTCGTTACAATTGCATTTATTATATCTTTACTTGCGGTTGGTATTTTAATTTTCTCAGCATGGCTGGCCGATAAATTTGAATATATGGAAGCAACTATTATTATAATTTCAGTATTCTTTGTTTTGAGTTCCAGCATGCTAGTTTCTTATTTAATTAATAGAAACCTAATTTCAGACGTACTGCAATATAAAAACAAACGCACAAGAATTAAACTTTCATGTTTATTTCACATTATTATACCTGCTTCCATTTTTCTTATGACCCTCTTCTACTCATATCCATTATCTCTTATTATAAATAAAATACCTAATAAAGGAGAAGTAAGCGATAATGTGCTGATGTTATATGTTGTAGCAACATCTCTAATCACTGTTATTTTTTCTCTTATACCTGGTTCCGTTTATCTAAGTCGCGATAAATCCGAAGGAATTGTAAAAAATGTATACATAACAGGATATGCAGTTATTTTTTCTTTATTTTCATTGTCATGGATAATAACCTCCATTCCCGTTTTCATTGTAAATGCAACCATGAAAATTTCCGGCATTAGTGATTATAACGAACATTCATATCTCATTAATGAAGACGACTATCCATTAGAAGTTTTTAATAATAAACAATGGAACATAAGGGCCCTAGAGAAAAATGGCTTCTTCCTGATTGATGGAGTAACTTTGTACGCATTCGGAGATATAAAATTAGTATGCCCAGTTGATGTATTGGAAGCTTATAAAAATAGTCTGCAATTCATCCCTGCTGATAGAAGTTATGATGAGAAACTAAATTCAGAGTTGAGAAAAAAAGCAAAAATTTGTCATCCGTTCTTAAAAGAAGAGTTGAAAGAATTTAATATCATACCGTCTAAAATATCTTAATGTAATTATTTGCGAGGATTTTAAATCCTCGCTATTGACAAAAAATATAATTTAAATCAGTTCGTCAAGCGAGAGCGTTTCTAGTGGGAAAGTTTGAGGAGGCAATGTTCTCAACATGGCGGCAAGCTCCGTCTGGTGAACGGAGCTTCGTTAAAACAAAATGCCAGATAAAAAACCAGCACTTTGTCAATAATCTGAGATTACGGTTAAAAACCGCAATCTTTTTCAGCGGGAATCATATCCTTAAGGGTGAATATAGAAATACCTAACCTACTAATGGATCGCTATCCCAGTTATGGCATGATATTTAGTGAGTGATACGGTTATTCTTGATTCTAAGAAAAATGCATCAGAGACAATTTTATTTCGTATCGGATTATCTAGAGTATCATCGCGGACACAATATTTTTCTCCGTTGTCAGTTTGTAATGTATAATTTGTTGTTATCCAGCCATCTTTACTTATTAACTTAACTAATTTCCCTGTAAGGGTTCCGCTATCTACAGACACTTTACCACATTCTAGATCGTCCGAAGCAAAAGATTTTGAACATAGTAAAAGTGATATAGCAGAAACAATAACAAGTAGATTTATTGGTTTCATTTTTATCCCATTAAGCACTAGCTTTTTGATAGTTGTAAAATTTGGTTAACTCTTAGGTTGTATCTATGAAGCTCTCTTTAAATCCCTTCCTTAATTTACATTTAACATTCCTAATTATGGACTGCTATCCCCGTTATAGTATGCTCCTTAGTAAGTGATATAGTTACTCTTAATCCCAATAAGTATGCGCTAGAAATAATTGTATTTCGTATTATATCTTTTCTATCTTCAACTCGGACACAATATCTCTGACCGCTATCAGTTTGTATTATATAATTTGTGGTTGTCCAATCCTTCTTATCTATCAACTTAACAAGTTTTCCTGTAAGGGTTCCGCTATTTAAATAGTTACTAGGATATCTACCACATTCTAGATCTTCCGCAGCAAAAGATTTTGCACATAGTAAAAATGATATAATAGAAGTAATAACAAGTAGATTTATCGGTTTCATTTTTTATCCTATTAGACATTAGACTTTTTATAGTTGCAAAATTTAGCTAATTCTTATATTTAATTATCTATTACAATCGCATACCTTCCTTTAATTTTATCGAGTGTGGGACGTAAATCATTGCACGTTGATTCCAGATAATCATCATAACTATTGTCTACACCTATGAAACCTTCTCTCCCCCCTCTCCTTAATCTATATTGACCATTCACATATTCCCAATCTTGTGGCCGTAATGAATAAACTCCCCTTATTTGAGCTAGCCTTGATAAATCTGCTGCAATTCCATTTAATAAACTTTCATCATTTGTTGACATATAATTCATCATATTTCTGTACAACCTGGAAACTAAGTCAAAGTTAGCCTCGCCAATAACAACCGCTGCGTTACTCTCAAATCCTGGACCTGGATCATCGGAGCGATTATTTGGCCCAATGAAAAGGTTGCCCGGTAACCACGCATAAAATTGCTCGAATGTACTAAAACCTGGAGTAAATCTATTACTACCACCTCTTATCCATCCACTACCTTGGGCCAAACCTAAATTTGATGCATTAATAATATCGCTACCTAATTGATTACAATCAACACCGCCACGACTAGCATAAAACCGTAAATTATTTGAGTATACTGTGAGAAAGCTACTTATATTACGTAGCCGGTTATTTTCAACAACACGGTTATAAAAGCCTCTTAATAGATTGAATGGGATTATGTGATGACGAGACACAGGAACAGTAAATTCACGCCCAGTACCTTGCCGTGTTAAGTCTTGATTATAATTCTGAATCGGTGAATAAGGCATCGAAGGTCTTGCTCCAATAATTAACTCATATGAGCCTGGAGATAATTTATCAGGCTGTGAAAAGCATACGGCTGGAGATAAACACAGTATAAATATAGCTAATTTATGTGTTATCATAATTAAGAACTCCTTAACTAAGGGATTTTTCTACGAATGCATTAGCAATGAAATTTCAGTTTTTCTATTACTCCAGATACCGTATAAAAACACTTAACCACTAAGCAAACAATCGGAGTAAATTCTTACTTCCCTTTCTTAATTAAATATTTTATAAATAGTGATAAATTACATTCATAATACATATTTCTAAGTTCCACTATCTAATGAATATTTTGAACAACCATATAGAATATAATTCACATATTGATATTTGATGTTAGAAAAAATATCGAAATCATACTTTATATGCTGAAAAACAGAAAAGCGTATCCAGTTCTGCGTACCATGATTATAACAAGCTGAATATAGGCATTAGACTTTGTCATCAAGGACTTCGATTTATATGCTGTTCTAAAACAGCCGTAGGATTTGATAATTTATTTTTCAAAACGAGTCAAACATCAGGTGAAATAGTCGCTTATCATCTATACTTAATTATTAGTACATATCAACATCCTAGAAAATTAAATCTTAATAAACCCAGATTGAAATAGTGAAGGAGTTGTAATATATACCCAATGGATTTCAAGATGCATCGCGACGGCAAGGGAGTGAATCCCCGGGAGCATAGCAAACTATGTAACCGGGGTGAGCGAGTGCAGCCAACAAAGAGGCAACTTGAAAGATAACGGGTATAGGTATTATTCACGTTACCAACAATATACCCGTGATTATTGAACATGCTTGATTTTCTCCAAAATAAGGCTCATGGTATCCGTCATGAAAATATTCATTACCGATGAACAGAAAGCCGAACTCGAACACCTTCATCACACCTGCCGTGATAAGAGGGAGTGTGATCGCATTAAAGCAGTTCTGCTGGCTTCTGAGGGTTGGAGTTCTGTCATGATCGCTCAGGCCCTGCGCCTGCATGAAACGACGGTTAATCGTCATATCAGCGATTACCTTAATCACCGCAAACTGAAGCCCGAAAATGGCGGCTTTCAGAGCCACCTCCGCGAAACACAGACTCAGGAATTTATCGCTTATCTGACCGCGAATCTTCTACCTACCACACAGGCGGTTATCCGCCTTGTCGAAGAATAGTGGGATATCAGTTACACCGTTCCCGGCATAAATAAATGGCTGCACCACAATGGGTTCAGTGATAAAAAACCGACCGGCGTGCCACACAAGTTCAACGCGGAACAGCAACGGGCCTTTATGGAAACCTACGGGAAACTGAAACAGGAAGCCGGAGACAATGAGCCCATCCTGTTCATTGATGGCATTCATCCCATGTAGGGGACGAAACTCGCTTATGGCTGGTGCGCCAGGGCCAGAAAACCGCGGTGAAAACAACGGGAAGCCAGTACCCGTCTGAACCTGATGGATGCCCTGAATCTGGCTGATATCAGCAAAACAGTTGTACGCGAATATGATCGTATCGACAGTTATCACATCGCAGAATTTTTCATTGCCCTCCGTGAAACCTATCCGGTCAGCCAGAAGGTGCATATTATCCTAGACGGCGCCGGTTATCACCGGAGTGAGTTGGTGAAAGACTGGGCTTATGTGATAAATATTGAGCTTCATTACTTACCGCCCTACAGCCCGAATCTAAACCCGATAGAAAGGCTGTGGAAAGTGATGAATGAAAAAGTCAGAAATAATCGTTATTTCGCCTCGATGGCCTTGTTCAGGCAGGCGATACATCACTTTTTTACGGAAATATTACCGGAACTGGCCGGGAGGCTATCGTGCCGTATTAATGACAACTTCCAGATTCTGAACCCTGCATCTTGAAGTTTTTAGCACCTGAAAATGGTCGTTAATTCTAGACATCAGCGATGTCCGCTATATCAGGTAGCGTTGTGGTGAAAAATTTGAAGACTTTGTCTCGAAATTCATGTTTATCAGCGAAAGAACGGTTATTTCGAACATGTTCATTCATGACCTTCCATAATCGCTCTATAGGGTTTAAATTTGGGCTGTATGGAGGAAGGTAATGTCACTCAATATTGTTAACATAAGCCCAATCCTTCACAAGATGAGCTTTGTTGTAACCCGCCCCATCCACAATAAGATGAATTTTTTGATGGTAGTCAGGATAAGACTTTCTTATTTCATTGAAAAAACAGCAAATGTTGTAGTCATTGAGGGTTTGATATTCCTGGAACACCGTACGACCAATGGCATTCAGGTTGAGTGCGCCCAATAGATTCAGGCGAGTTCGGCTTCCTGTTGTTTTGACTGTTTTTTTCTCGCCTTTTCGCATCCAGCCATAACCGAGTTTAGTACCTTGAGCCGGGTGAACCGCGTCAAGAAAGAGGATGGGGTCGTCTTTCGCTGTAACTTTAAGATTTTCATCATATTCAATAAATTGTCTCTGTTTTTCTGCATCGAATTTATGAGGGACGCCACACGGTTTTTTATAAGAAAAACCCTGACGATGTAGCCATTTATTCATGCCTGGAATGCTAAAGGTCATATTCCAGAGCTGAACGACATAGGCCACGATTTCACGGGTGTGATGGAAAAGATGTTGAGGTAAGTGGTTGATTAAAAAATCAGTTTGCTTTCGAGAAAGCAAACTATCAGCCCCCCATTATCAGATTTAAGTTTACCTTGATTAAGGTAATCACTGATATGGCGGTCAACCGTGGTCTGATGGAGTCGCAATGCCTGGGCTATCATCACAGAACTCCACCCTTCAGAAGCCAGAAGGATAGCTTTTATTCTGTCTCGTACCTGACCATCACGAGTGGTGTCGTGAAGATGCTCAAGTTTGATTTTTTGTTCTGATGTAATAAATATTTTCATAGCGAGGATAATGATCTCCATTTCGGATAAAATCAAGCATCCTCAATGATTACGGGTATATATGGACACCGACTTAATTCAAGTAGGTGAGTAAATTTTTTTTGACAATGTAGTCTCAAACATATATTCAGCTTCAATGAGCCCTATCGCATTGCTCTCTAGCTTTCCCCAGCGTTGACTTGAAGATATGCACCTAAAGCAATCCGGCTTTCTTTACCCGCAAACCGATATTTCAGATACCAGCGTTTTGAGCCATTGGGTTTGATGAGAAGATACAAACCTTGTACATCGGTAAGTTCACGGGGCTTTGCCGCACGAGCTTCCATGTCTGTTAAAGGCATAATTTGGGGGTCAACTCATTATCGAAAAGAAATGCCCCCCAATTTGACCCCCAAATTTCATGGATGTCAACGGATACGAATGGACGATTATAGACTCAAAAACTAAGTAATCTGTTGCTTTTTCAGGTGATTATGGAAGATTATGGAAGATTATGGACGTCTCTGGAAGGTCAAATGGTGCCGAAGGCCGGACTCGAACCGGCACACCCGAAGGCGGTTGATTTTGAATCAACTGCGTCTACCGATTTCGCCACTTCGGCACTGAAGTAGTATGCGGAAAACGAGGGTCATTATACCTGTCAGCGATCTGTTAGCAACTGTTATCCTTATAACTTTGGTTTAAGTGTCGAAAAAAAGATCAAACCCATCGATTCAACACAAATGCGCGTTCAATTACTGAGCATAAAAGCTCTAAACAAATACACCCAACAATATCTTTTCTACCTGACGTCGATAGACAACCTATAATCACCTTATATAATCTCAGCATGATAATTCGCTATGAGGTAAATGGTTATGACGATTATTAGCTGGATTGGCGCCGGAATCTTTTTGGGCATTGTCATTGGCGCGTTGATGGCATTGTTTAAAAAGAATAAATAGTCACTTTCGCTATCTTTATCCTGTTTGTGAATTCACTGGAAATATGCCTGATTGGTCAATTCAAAATGAATAAACAGTTTTTTAAGCTCTTCTCTGTTTCTGCCATCGTGTTGGCTCTTACAGCCTGCTCTTCTTCAAATAAAACATTTTCGGCAAAGTTTCTGCAACCGAAGAAACAACCATTGAAATGGGAAGTGTTCGAAGGCAATGCGAGAACTAAAAAGCTAGCTTCTCAGTTGGTTGATCAGTATGCACAGGATATTTTCAACGGCAGCAATGCGCAAGGCATGGCGATGGTGGTGATTGATAATAATCAGACGGTTTACCGCAGTTTCGGTGAAACCCGTCCGGGAAATGGCATCCGTCCGAAACCCGATTCTATCATCCGTATTGCCTCGCTAACTAAGTTGATGACCAGTGAAATTATGATCAAGCTCGAAGAGGATAAAATTCTGCGCTCCACCGATCCGTTGCAGGACTATAGCTATTATGGTGTGAAAGTGCCCCAATACAGCCCTCTTCAACCTATCCGGTTGTTCCACCTGGCAAGCCATACCAGTGGCTTACCTCGTGAGCAGCCGGGAGGTAGATGGGGGCGCCCTGTTTTTGTCTGGCCTACACAAGCCAATCGCTGGGTCTGGTTAAAAACAGCTCAATTAGACTCAGCGCCAGGCACAACAGCATCTTATTCCAATCTGGCTTACGATTTATTGGCAGATGCGCTCTCCAAGGCTACGGGTAAGCCATATACCCGTTTGTTACACGATAAGATCACCGGCCCTTATTACATGAAAGACACTACACTGACGCCAAACCGTTCTCAGTGTGCTCGTTTGATGGAAAGTTATAAGCCGAGTCCGTGTCTTAATACTGTTGCGGCAGCTGGCAGTGGTGGAATCTATTCAACGCCAAAAGATATGCAGCACTGGATGCAGCAATTTTTATCATCAGACAGTCAGTTACGTAAACAGACCGCAAGCCGTGAACAAGGTATTTATTTTAAGCGTTCCGCTCTGGCTTCAATTAAAGGGATGGATGTTGCCGGTCAGGCAGATGGCGTTGGCCTTGGTTGGGTTTACATGAACGCCCGTCGCGATATACCGGGTATTTATCAGAAAACCGGCGGCGGCGGCGGGTTTAATACGTATATGGCAATGATCCCCGAACAAAATATTGGGGTGTTTGTGGTGATCACTCGTAAACAACACAGCCATTTCAGTAGCGTAACAACCGGGGTTAATCAACTGGTAACGGCATTGTCGAGGAATCATCATCAGGCTTGATCCTTATTACATCTTAAAATCGAGATGCTCAGGATAGGGTTCTTAGCCAAAAACCCTATCCCTATATACCCGTCATCTTTCAAGTTGCCTCTTTGTTGGCTGCACTCGCTCACCCCGGTCACATCGTTACCTATGCGGGGATTCACTCCCTTGCCGTCGCGATGCATCTTGAAATCCATAGGGTATAGTTCCTCGATTTCTAAAAACTACTGTCTCTTAAGGAGTAAATAAATACTCACAGTAAGGAACAATAGGCTTGGTAACAGTGCCGCCAAAACCGCTGGCACGCTGTACACCAAGCTCAGTGGACCAAAGATCTCATTAAGTACATAAAATAGGAAGCCAAAGCTGATCCCTGTTACCATCCTTACTCCCATCGGCACACTGCGCAGTGGTCCGAAGATAAAAGAGAGTGCCATTAACATCATCACTGCAACTGAAAGCGGCGCAAATATTTTTTTCCACATATTCAGTTGATAACGACCTGATTCCTGTTCACTCTGCTTAAGGTACTTGATGTACTGATATAAGCCACTGATGGAAAGCGCTTCAGGCTCAAGTGCTACCACATTCAACTGTTCTGGCGTTAGGAGAATTTTCCAGTCAGCAGAAATACGTTGTGATCCGGTGATTTTTTTGCTGTCTGTCAGATCAGATTCTTCCACCTGAGAAAGCTTCCACAAGTCGTTATCCTTATCATAAACCGCACTGGCTGCATACTTTACAGAGAGTAGTTTTTTATCATCACTAAAATGATAGATATTGACGCCTTTAATCTCCGTATCACTCACAATCCGCTGGATGTAGATAAAATCGGCCCCATCTATCGTCCACATACCTTTATTTGTTGAAACCAGAGAACTACCAAGCATCTTCTGAGCCCGGTAATTACGCGCCATTTGCTCACCTTGTGGCGCGCCCCACTCTCCGATAACCATAGTCAGGATCACCAACGGAATAGCCGTTTTCATCACTGAGCCAGCAATCTGCATACGGGTAAATCCAGAAGCTTGCATAACCACCAACTCACTACGGGTTGCCAGCGTACCAAGCCCCAGTAAGGCGCCAAGCAAAGCTGCCATCGGGAAGAATATCTGAATATCTTTCGGCACACTTAACAAAACATAAAGACCAGCAGAAATAGTAGTATATTCCCCCTGCCCCACTTTTCTTAACTGCTCAACAAACTTAATAATACCGGAGAGTGATACCAGCATAAACAGCGTCATCAGAATAGTCTGTAGAATAGTCCGACCGATATAACGATCCAATACACCAAACATCAGGCTACTCCTCTGCCGTTGAAACGAGCCCGGATCCTACGCACCGGCAACGTATCCCAAATATTGAGAACCAGCGCCAACATCAAATAAGTCCCATTAGTCAGCCACATCCAAATCATCGGGTCCAATTTGCCTTTACTACCGTTAGAACGCAGAGAGCTTTGCAATAAGAAGAAAATCAGATAAAGCAACATTGCGGGCAACATGCTTAACACTCGCCCTTGACGTGGGTTCACCACACTTAACGGTACAACCATCATAGCCATAATCAGTACCGAGAGCACCAAAGTCAAACGCCAATGGAACTCAGCGCGGGAGTCCTTATCATTATCCTGCCATAACTGGATAATAGACTTCTGTTCAACTTTATTATTATCTACGATTGAAGTCTGATGCCCGATAATCGCTTGATAATCACGGAACTCAGTGATCCTAAAATCACGCAGCATTGCAGTGCCTTCGTAACGCGTACCATGATTAAGGACGACCACCTGTTTGCCATCAGGTCGCTCCACCATATGCCCGCCATTAGAGATCACCACAGAAGGACGCTGGTTATCAACGGGGCGAAGTTGGGCAAGGAATACGTTTTCAAATTTATTGCCGTGCACGTTGCCAATATAGAGCACCAGATTACCATCCTCGGAAGGTTTGAACCTCCCTTCCATGATCGCTGCTAAACTTGGGTTAGCTTTAGCATCAGCCACCACCTGTTCTTGATATTTCGAGGACCACGGCATGACCCAAATGACATTCACTGCCGCTAACGCGGAAGTTAACAACGCCAGAATAAGCGCCGAAACCACCAGCACACGCTTGCCCAAACCACACGCATGCATAACAGTAATTTCACTTTCAGTATAGAGTTTACTGAAAGTCATCAACACCCCAAGAAACAGACTCAGGGGCAAAATCAACTGTGCCATTTCAGGCACACCTAATCCTAACAAGGATAAAACTAAATTTGCCGGGACGTTTCCTTCCACTGCGGCACCCAAAATTTCAACTAATCTCTGACAGAAAAAGATCAGTAAAAGGATAAAGAGTATCGCAACTTGGCTTTTCAGGGTTTCCCGTACCAGATATCTAATGATGATCACGCTTATTACGCCTGTGAAAACTTGTCTTTTTGCAGGAAAATCGCTAACTTCATTGTATATATACCATTTATTATGTGCATCAGTTTGGCTTCCTCACTGCTAAAATGATATCGAAGCATTCCATATTCAGGTTCCCAGTCAGAACATACTTATATAGTTAGCTAAATAATAACAAATAGTGCGTTTAGCTTAACATAAATAGTTAATTTTCTATGGGGTAGATTAATGCGAAGCGCTATATTTTAGCGATAGCATCCATCTTTGTCTTTAAGATTCAGGAGAACGCATGGAGTTTAGTGTAAAAAGCGGTAGCCCGGAAAAACAACGTAGTGCATGTATCATTGTCGGCGTTTTCGAACCTCGCCGCCTTTCCTCTATCGCTGAACAACTTGATAAAATAAGTGACGGTTACATCAGTGCATTACTGCGCCGCGGTGAACTAGAAGGCAAAGTTGGTCAATCACTGTTGCTGCATCATGTTCCCAACGTGTTATCTGAACGTATTCTGCTTATCGGCTGTGGTAAAGAGCGCGAATTGGATGAACGCCAGTATAAACAGATTATTCAGAAAACTATCAATACCCTCAATGAAACGGGGTCAATGGAAGCTGTTTGCTTCTTAACAGAATTGCATGTTAAAGGCCGCAATAATTATTGGAAAGTGCGCCAAGCGGTAGAAACAGCAAAAGAATCTCTCTATGTTTTCAACCAGCTAAAAAGTAATAAAAATGAGTTGCGCCGCCCACTGCGTAAAATGGTTTTCAATGTTCCGACCCGTCGGGAGCTAACCAGCGGTGAACGTGCAATCCAGCACGGCCTTGCCATTGCTGCCGGTATCAAAGCGGCCAAAGATCTTGGTAATATGCCTCCCAATATCTGTAATGCAGCTTATCTGGCTTCTCAGGCACGCCAGCTCGCAGATTCTGCCAATAGCCATATTACAACAAAAGTGATTGGTGAAGAGCAGATGAAAGAGCTAGGCATGAATGCCTATCTGGCGGTTGGTCAAGGTTCTCAGAATGAATCTCTGATGTCAGTCATGGAATATAAAGGCAGTCCTGATAAAAATGCCAAACCCATCATCTTGGTTGGCAAGGGGCTGACTTTTGACTCCGGCGGTATTTCAATCAAATCTGCGGGTGGCATGGATGAGATGAAATACGATATGTGTGGGGCTGCAACAGTTTATGGCGTGATGCGTGTGGTTTCTGAGCTACAATTACCGCTCAATGTCATCGGTGTCATAGCAGGCTGTGAGAATATGCCAGGAGGGCGCGCTTACCGGCCTGGAGATATTTTAACCACCCTATCTGGCCAGACTGTCGAAGTGCTCAATACCGATGCCGAAGGCCGTCTGGTTCTGTGCGATGCGTTAACTTACGTTGAACGTTTTGATCCAGAATTGGTCATTGATATCGCTACACTGACCGGTGCTTGCATAACAGCTCTTGGTAATCATTACAGTGGATTGCTATCCAACCATAATCCCCTGGCCCATGAGTTACTCAATGCTTCAGAACAATCCGGTGATCGCGCATGGCGCCTACCAATGACTGACGAGTTTCTCGAACAAATCGATTCTAACTTTGCCGATCTGGCGAATACCGGTGGCAGTGCGGGTGGTGCGATTACCGCCGCCTGTTTCCTGTCCCGCTTCGCAACAAAATATCACTGGGCACATCTGGATATCGCGGGTACGGCCTGGCGTTCAGGTAAAGCAAAAGGTGCAACAGGTCGCCCGGTTGCACTACTGTCACAATTCCTGTTAAATCGGGCAGGAAGTACCGGTATCAATAACGACGATTGATTTGATTCCTCTCTTAGTTTATCAAAAGGGCATTTGACAATGCCCTTTCTCCGTAACAGAGACATTATGAAAAGTGCCACGTTTTATTTACTGGAACAGCCATCACCTCAAGCAGATTTGCAAGCTCACGAATGGCTGGCATGCCAATTTGCGGCTGACCAATGGCGAGCAGGAAAACGGGTGCTAATTGCCTGTGAAAATCAGCAACAGGCAGAAAAGTTAGATGAAGCCTTATGGCAACGGGAGCCTCATCAGTTCGTCCCACATAATCTGGCGGGTGAAGGGCCAAGATATGGCGCACCAGTTGAGTTATGTTGGCCGCAAAAACGGGGAAACGCTCCCCGTGATATCCTAATAAATCTGTTGCCACAATTTGCAGACTTTGCCACCGCTTTCCATGAAGTGATAGACTTCGTTCCTATAGATGAAAATTTGAAACAGTTGGCGCGTGAACGATATAAATCATATCGCAGCGTCGGCTTTAATTTGACCATGGCAACGCCGCCAACATACTAAGTATCAAGATAAAATGGAAAAAACACCCGCAATTCAAACGCAAGCCGAGCCATCTCTCGATAAAACATACAATCCTAAAGAAATTGAGCAGCCTCTTTATAACCATTGGGAGAAAAGTGGTTACTTCAAGCCTAACGGCGATACCCGCCGTGAGAGTTTCTGTATTGTTATCCCGCCACCAAACGTGACCGGCAGCCTGCATATGGGTCATGCGTTTCAGCAAACCATTATGGATACCATGATCCGTTATCAACGAATGCAGGGTAAAAATACTTTATGGCAGTCCGGTACTGACCACGCAGGTATTGCTACTCAAATGGTGGTTGAGCGCAAGATCGCAACAGAAGAAGGCAAAACCCGTCACGATTATGGCCGTGATGCATTTATCGATAAGATTTGGCAGTGGAAAGCAGAATCCGGCGGCACGATTACCAATCAGATGCGTCGTCTGGGCAACTCCGTTGACTGGGAGCGCGAGCGTTTCACTATGGATGAAGGTCTATCCAACGCCGTAAAAGAAGCCTTTGTCCGTTTGTATCAAGAAAATCTCATTTATCGCGGTAAACGTTTGGTTAACTGGGACCCGAAATTGCACACTGCAATTTCCGATCTGGAAGTTGAGAACCGTGAAGTTAAGGGTTCTATGTGGCATCTACGTTATCCACTGGCCGATGGTGTCACAACCGCAGAAGGGAAAGATTACCTGATCGTTGCAACTACCCGGCCTGAAACTATGTTAGGCGATACCGGCGTAGCAGTTAACCCAGAAGATCCGCGCTATAAGGATTTAATCGGCAAAGAAATTATTCTGCCATTGATTAACCGCCGCATTCCTATTATCGGTGATGAACATGCGGATATGGAAAAAGGTACCGGTTGCGTAAAAATTACACCTGCCCATGACTTCAATGACTATGAAGTCGGTAAGCGCCATGCCCTGCCGATGATCAATATCATGACTCTTGATGGCAACATCCGCTATAAAGCAGAAGTTTTCGATACTCATGGTGAGATTTCTGATATTTACGGCTCTGATATTCCGGCTGAATATCAAGGCATAGAGCGTTTTGCTGCCCGTAAAGCTATCGTGGCAGAGTTCGAAAGACTGGGCCTGCTGGTTGAAATTAAAGCTCATGATCTAACCGTTCCATATGGCGATCGCGGCGGTGTGGTTATTGAACCCATGCTGACTGATCAATGGTATGTCCGTACTGCGCCTCTGGCGAAAGTGGCTATCGAAGCCGTTGAAAATGGTGATATCCAGTTTGTACCTAAGCAATATGAAAATATGTATTACTCCTGGATGCGCGATATTCAGGATTGGTGTATCTCTCGCCAATTATGGTGGGGCCACCGCATCCCGGCATGGTATGACGCCAACGGTAATGTCTATGTTGGCCGCAGTGAAGAAGAAGTGCGTCGTGAAAATAATCTGGGCACAGATATCTCTTTAAACCAAGATGAAGATGTACTGGATACCTGGTTCTCTTCCGGTTTATGGACTTTCTCTACCCTTGGTTGGCCAGAACAAACTGACGCGCTGAAAACTTTCCACCCAACCGATGTGTTGGTGAGTGGCTTTGATATCATCTTTTTCTGGATTGCCCGTATGATCATGATGACCATGCATTTCATCAAAGATGAAAATGGCAAACCTCAGGTTCCCTTTAAGACTGTTTACATGACCGGTCTTATCCGGGATGACGAAGGTCAGAAGATGTCCAAATCCAAAGGAAATGTTATTGACCCACTGGACATGGTTGACGGTATTTCTCTGGAAGAACTGCTGGAAAAACGCACCGGCAATATGATGCAGCCCCAGTTGGCTGAAAAAATCCGCAAACGTACCGAAAAACAGTTCCCGGCTGGTATTGAAGCGCATGGTACCGATGCCCTGCGCTTTACGTTAGCAGCGCTGGCCTCAACAGGTCGTGATATCAACTGGGATATGAAACGCCTGCAAGGTTACCGTAATTTCTGCAACAAATTATGGAACGCCAGCCGCTTTGTTCTGATGAATACAGAAGGCCAGGATTGCGGCCAACATGGCGGCGAAATGGCGCTATCGTTGGCTGATCGTTGGATTCTGGCTGAATTTAACCAGACAGTAAAAGCCTACCGTGAAGCACTGGATACCTATCGTTTCGATATAGCGGCCAATATTCTTTATGAATTCACTTGGAACCAGTTCTGCGACTGGTATCTGGAGCTCTCTAAACCGGCAATTAACAAAGGTTCAGAAGCGGAAGTTCGTGGTGCCCGTCATACGCTGATTGAAGTTCTGGAAGGATTATTGCGCCTGGCTCACCCGATTATTCCATTTATCACCGAAACCATCTGGCAGCGAGTGAAAATGGTGAAGGGAATTGAGGCAGATACCATTATGCTGCAACCGTTCCCAGAATTTGCTCAAGAAAAAACTGATGAACTGGCACTGACCGATCTGGAATGGATTAAGGAAGCGATTATTGCAGTACGTAATATCCGTGCTGAAATGAATATCGCACCGGGTAAGCCACTGGAAGTTCTGCTGCGTAATGCCGATGCTGGCGCACAACGCCGTGTAGCAGAAAATCTGAATTTTATTCAGGCAATGGGCCGCTTATCTTCTATGACTCTTCTGTCTACGGATGAAGAAGCACCGATTTCTGTCACTAAATTGATTAATGGTGCAGAAGTATTAATCCCAATGGCTGGCTTAGTCGATAAAGAAGCTGAACTAAGCCGCTTAAATAAAGAGATTGAGAAGCTGGATAAAGAGATTGGCGCCATTGAAAGTAAGCTGTCAAATGCAGGCTTCGTTAGCCGTGCGCCCGAAGCCGTTGTAGCCAAAGAGCGTGAACGTCTGGCAAGCTGCAATACATCCAAAGAGAAGCTGCTGGCTCAGAAAGAAACAATTGCCGCGTTGTAATATTTTCAAAAAGTAAATTCTCACCAAAGCCACTGACAATGAATTGCAGTGGCTTTTTAATTTAAATAGTAAACGATAAAATTAATAATAAAATATAAATTCAACTCATTCTATATAAACATCATCAAAAATATTGAAAATAACAACACCTATCTCCTTAACATAAGTTAATATTTATTTTATTCATTTTTAAATTTACATATCTTAAATGACAATATGATATAATTTTATTTTATATATAAATCATTATATTTAGCATATTATACAGAGAGTAAAATCATATAAATACATTATTACAAGTAAAAAGGAAACCAATAATGCAATTCTAGTTCAATTAAATACTCAATTATTTATTGTTATAAATAATTTATTTCAGCGGGAATTATTAAGGTAGTAATAAATTAATTCACTAATTTATAACAACCCGGAGAAACAAAATGAAAACAATCCTTACCCTATTATTGGCAAGCACTATCCAATTCAGTCTCGTATATTCAGCTAATGCAGAAACAACCCTTGATAAGATTAAATCCACCGGCACACTCAGAATAGCAACGGAAGGCGCTTATCCACCATTCACTTATCGCGATGCCTCGGGTACTTTAACTGGCTTCGATGTCGACATTGGCCGTGAAATTGCACACCGATTGAATGTCAAACCAACATTTATTGAAGGAAAATGGGACGGACTTATTGCCGGGCTGGATGCCGGACGTTCTGATGCAGTAATTAATCAAATTGCAATTACACCTGAGCGCAAGAAAAAATATGACTTCTCCATCCCCTATATCACATCGCAAGCGGTACTTATCATTAATAAAGATAATAATAACATAAAAAAATTCAGCGATTTAAAAGGCAAAACCTCAGCACATACTCTAACCAACAACTTTGCTCAAATAGCCAGAGATAATGGCGCAGAAATTATCGGCACTAATGGATTTAGTCAAGAAATCGAACTGGTTAGTACCGGTAGAGCCGATGCCACTATTAATGATAGCCTATCTTATCTGGACTATAAGAAGCATAAGCCAAACGCACCAATAAAAATTGTTGCAGCAACCCCCAATGCAGATCAAACAGCGGTTTTGCTCCGCAAGGGCGAGTCAGAACTAAAAGTTGCTATTGATAAAGCAATAACTGACATCAAAACCGATGGCACTTACCAGCGTATCTGGGCTCAATATTTTGGCGATAATCTTCCCAAATAAGTGAAAGATTATCTTATTCAGATAGACAGTTCCCTAAAAGTTGAATACAAACTCTAACCAGGGAACTTTATCATCAACCGTGTTGAATTGAGTAATCAGAAAATATTTTAGCCAAATATTATATATATTAATTTATATAATTTTTTTATATATCCAAAATAACCATATGATATAACTTTATTTTATATATATAAATTGACAGCTTGCAATATGATATTTAAAAAAATCACATATAAATATATCGTTATATTACACACAATAGGGAAAATATATGGAGCCCTCCTGGTTTAATCTAGTACTCGATTCTTTTTGGCCTATGCTTTATGCGGGCTTTACTTTCACTATTCCACTAACTCTTATTACCTTTACTCTCGGTATCATACTGGGTTTTATTGTTGCGCTCATCCGGCTTTATGGGCCGAAACCACTTATTGCTGTCGCCAAATTCTATGTATGGCTGATCCGCGGCACACCGTTGCTGGTACAACTGTTTCTGATTTTTTATGCCTTACCTAGCATTGGCATTACGTTAGGCGCATTTACCTCGGCAGTGATTGGTTTCACGTTAAATATTGGCGCCTATACCTCTGAGATAATTCGCGCCACTTTATTGTCTGTACCAAAAGGGCAGTGGGAAGCGGCTTATTCTATCGGCATGAGCTGGACACAATCATTGCGTCGGATCATTCTACCTCAAGCCGCAAGAATCGCTATCCCACCACTCTCAAACACATTTATTTCACTGGTGAAAGATACTTCACTAGCCTCAGTCATTACCGTACCGGAGCTTTTCCTTGCTGCACAACGCATTGCAGCGGTGACTTATCAACCTCTCATTCTTTATACTGAGGCAGCAATACTTTATCTGATAATCAGTTCAGTATTGTCATCACTACAAGCCCGTCTGGAAAAGAAGTTTTCGCAAAAGAGTGACACACAGGAATTAAAAGATGATTCAACTCTCCGGCATTGAAAAAAGTTTTGACGGGCAAAAAGTCCTGAAAAAAATCGATCTTACCATTGAGGAAGGCAGCCTGACCGCACTGATTGGCCCGTCCGGAAGTGGCAAAAGCACGCTATTACGCTGCATCAACTTATTAGAAACTCCCCAGGCCGGAAAGCTCCAAATCGGCAATGAAAGCATGACCTTCACCGGCAAAGGGCGGATTACTCACAAGGATATACAACGGATCCGCCAACAAACCGGCATGGTGTTTCAAAACTTTCAGCTTTTCCCTCACCTCACCGTCATTGAAAACATCATGGAAGGGTTAATCTGGGTTCAGAAATGGTCACGTGAACAGGCCAAACAACGAGCACTTGAACTACTGGAAAAGGTTGACATGTCACACAAGGCCGATGTCTTTCCAACCACACTATCCGGTGGTCAGCAACAGCGCGTAGCGATTGCCAGAGCACTGGCACCTTCACCCAAAGTGTTATTATGCGACGAGCCAACTTCCGCACTTGATCCTGAATTATCACAGGAAGTTGTTGCCGTATTAAAGCAGTTGGCCAAAGAGGGAACTACAATGTTAATGGCTACCCATGATCTGCGTTTGGCAGCAAATCTTGCCCACGACGTCATATTTTTAGAATCCGGGGAAATCGTCGAATCGGGAACGTCGAAAACGATTTTCACTCGCGCCCTTAAACAACGTACTGTGGAATTTGTTTCAACCTTAACCAATACTTTACCGGATTGGGAGATATAACCCACCGTTAAAATAACCTTGCCGTAATTGATCTGAGAATCAGTTCATTACCATCAAATAGATTTCTTAACAGTTTGGAGAAAGAAAATGAAAATGTTGCTTACCGCATTATTAGCGGGTGTCATTCAATTCGGTATTGCATATTCTGCTAATGCAGAATCTGGCCTTGATAACATTAAATCAGCAGGCGTATTCAAAATCGCTACCGAAGGAACCTATCCACCATTTACTTATCACGATGCTTCCGGAGCCTTAACTGGATTTGATATTGATATTGGCCGCGAAATCGCACGACGTCTGAATGTCAAAGCCCAGTTTACCGAAGGCAAGTGGGATGGGCTTATTGCCGGGCTTGATGCCAAACGCTATGACGCGGTACTCAATCAGGTCGCTATCACACCAGAACGCAAAAAGAAATATGACTTTTCCAACCCGTATATCATATCTAAAGCCGTACTTATCACCCGGCAAAATAATGACAGTATAAAAACGTTCAGCGATCTGAAAGGTAAAACCTCAAGCCATAGCTTAACCAGTAATTACGCCCAGTTAGCAAAACATTTCGGTGCGGAAATCGTCCCTACCGAAGGATTTAATCAGGCAATCGATTTGGTTGCTACGGGCAGAGCCGATGCCACTATCAACGATAATCTGTCCTATCTCGATTTTAGGAAACACAAACCCAATGCACCGGTAAAAGTTGTCGCGTCCGAACCCAATGGCGATCCAGTCGGTGTGCTAATTCGTAAAGGCGAGCCAGAATTACAAGCCGCTATCGATAAGGCACTAGCCGATATCAAAGCCGATGGCACCTATTTACGCATTTCCACTCAATATTTCGGTACTGATGTTTCCAAATAAGAAAATAACCACCTCTGCTTGCTAGAGGTGGTTTTCTCTTAATAATTTGTATATACCCGTTATCTTTCAAGTTGCCTCTTTGTTGGCTGCACTCGCTCACCCCGGTCACATCGTTACCTATGCTCCCGGGGATTCACTCCCTTGCCGTCGCGATCCATCTTGAAATCCATAGGGTATAGCCTTTTTGCTTTCATCCTGACGCCCAATCCACGGTACCCAAATATCACCTACCACAACATAGATTTTCTTTTGGGTATATTAATAATTTCCCTAATATTACTTACATTAGCCATTTTAAATACCTTCTCTAAATTAACATTATTTTATTGACATAATTAAGATCAATATATAAGACCTTTATATTAAGTTGATAATATAGAGTAAAAACCATGTTAATTATATGAATACATCCTAATAATCAATCATATCCATTTCCGATTAAATTAATACTTTTTACCCCATTTACCAGCATCTGGACTATAAATGATAAAAATGATTATCTAAAATTTATTTTATGTAAGAAAATTTAGGGTAATAGAAATCACCATTATCCTGCTGTCAGAACGGAATCATAATAGTAAAACAACCTTATTTACTATCAAATAAAGAGAATATACAAAAGAATAATATTTTTCCAATGTAATAATTACACCGAGGCAAACCAAATTAGGAGAGGAACTATTCTTTCAAAAGTCAGGGAACATGGTTTGATAAGATAGTCGGTTAAAATGCAATAGTCCTTATTCGCCAAAGCAGATAAGGACTATTTTGTTTTGAATCACATGCATCAGTCACGACCAGAGCTAACACAGGATTCTTAACATACTAATTATACTAATGAAGTCTACTCTCACCCTGCTCCGGCAAATCATCTTCATCTTGCTCATCAGGATCTTCGAAGTAAGTGCCCCAACCGTCATAATTAATGCCAATTTTTTCAGCCAGATTCACTAACTGTTCAACCTGGGCATCAATCAGTTCTGCATTCAATCCACACTCACTGATAACATCACAACACATCAGAATAGTACCATCTTCGACTTCCAATTCTTCCGCATCAGTCACTTCATAACCCAGTTTAAAGGCTTCAACCGCAGCCTTTTCCAACAGACTAAAATCCTCAGCAGAAAAGTGATGCTCAATGGCATAAAGTGCATCTGGATCACTACCATCTTCCAGTAATTCTTCAATAATAAGCCGCGTTTCTTCGCGTTGTTCTTCTAAGTCTCTTTGATTTGCCATACCTAATATCCTCAAGCAGTTGGCCGTCCCAATACTCATTCTCCCACACCACAGGCGGGCTAACCACTGTTTACATCAAAGAAATCTAATACGGAGTTGAAATTGCATTTTTATAGATATAGATTGAATTTAAATGCAAACAATAAATACGGAGACACCAAACAATGAATCCGTTCCATCAGCGTCATTTTCTAAGGCTACTTGATTTTTCCTCAGCAGAAATTCATGCCTTGCTAAAGCTAGCTGCTGAATTAAAATCGACTAAAAAATCTGGTACAGAAAAAGCCCTGTTAACAGGCAAAAATATTGTGCTGATTTTTGAAAAAGATTCCACCCGTACCCGCTGTTCATTTGAAGTGGCAGCTTACGATCAAGGAGCAAATATCACCTACCTCGGTTCCAGTGGCAACCAGATTGGCCATAAAGAATCGATCAAAGATACCGCCCGTATACTTGGCCGTATGTATGATGGTATTCAATATCGCGGCTATGCCCAGACAATCGTTGAATCACTGGCAAAATATGCAGGTGTTCCGGTATGGAATGGGCTAACAGATGAATTTCACCCTACTCAACTACTAGCAGATCTGCTAACTATTCAGGAACATCAACCAGAAAAACCGTTGTCAGAAATCAAATTCGCCTACTTAGGGGATGCCCGTAATAATATGGGTAATACCATGCTAGAAGCCGCGGCACTAACGGGCATGGATGTTCGGTTGATTGCCCCTGAAAAGTACTGGCCCAATGCCGCACTGGTTACTGAATGTCAGAAACTGGCTGAAAAAACAGGAGGCCAAATTACTCTGACGGAAAATATCGCCGAAGGGGTTAAAAATACTGATTTTCTTTATACCGATGTCTGGGTTTCTATGGGCGAACCAAAAGAAGTTTGGCAACAACGCATTAACCTATTAAAACCTTATCAAGTAAATATGGATGTAGTAAACATGACAGGCAATCCACAGGTAAAATTCCTGCATTGCCTGCCAGCATTTCATGATGAAGAAACGGTATTAGGCAAGCAACTCGCTGCTGAATTTAATATGTATGGAGGGTTGGAAGTTACCAATGAAGTTTTTGAATCAGAGCACAGTATTGTGTTTGATCAAGGAGAAAATCGCCTGCATACCATTAAAGCGGTAATGGTAGCAACATTAGCAAATGATCTTAAAATTTAATTAGTTGGAATATGCTCAGGATTATGTCTTTAAAGATATGATCCTGACAACATTATTTTTCTTCGGTCAAATGCTTGCTGTAGGATTTTTCACGAGTATAATGCGCCACAATTTGCCGGGAGAAATCATGAAAGACAGCGCTTATTTTTGTCATCAAGCACAACTGCCTGAAGAAAGGCAGCCAGCCGTCATTGTTTTCCCGTTGCTAAACCAATCACTTAACGCCCCTCAATGAGGGGCTTTTTTTTGCCCGGTAATCAATTCATGATCGCCACCCCGGATGTCAGCATTAGAGGAGAGTGAAAAATGGCTAATACGTTATATCGCAAACATATCATCTCAATAAATGATCTGAGCCGCGAAGATCTGGAATTGGTGTTGCAGACTGCTGCTGCACTGAAAGCCAGACCACAACCTGAATTGCTGAAACCCAAGGTTATCGCCAGTTGTTTCTTCGAAGCCTCCACCCGTACTCGCCTCTCTTTTGAAACAGCAATCCACCGCCTTGGCGCTTCAGTTGTCGGTTTCTCAGACAGCAGTAACACCTCTCTGGGTAAGAAAGGTGAAACGCTAGCCGATACTATTTCCGTTATCAGCCAATATGTTGACGCTATCGTGATACGCCATCCACAGGAAGGTGCCCCACGTCTGGCTTCTGAATTTTCCGGTGACACTCCGATTATCAATGCCGGTGACGGCGCTAACCAACATCCGACTCAAACCTTGCTGGATCTGTTCACTATTCAGGAAACTCAGCAACGGCTGGATAGTCTGAATATCGCTATGGTTGGTGATCTAAAATATGGCCGCACGGTCCATTCGCTATCACAAGCGCTGGCGAAATTTAATGGCAATCACTTTTATTTTATCGCCCCGGAAGCGTTGGCCATGCCAAACCATATTCTTCATATGCTAAATGAAAGAGGTGCGACCTACAGCCAACACGCTAATATTGAAGAAGTATTACCAGAGCTAGATATTCTTTATATGACTCGTGTACAGAAAGAGCGTCTTGATCCATCCGAATATGCCAACGTAAAAGCACAATTTGTTCTGCGCGCTTCCGATCTGATCGGAGCGAAAGATAACCTTAAAGTTCTGCATCCATTGCCACGTATTGATGAAATTACTGTCGATGTAGATAAAACGCCTTATGCTTATTATTTCCAACAGGCTGAGAATGGTATTTATGCTCGTCAGGCTCTATTATCTTTAGTTTTAAATGAATGATTAAAGCAGAGAAAGTACTGCTTTATCCATGAATATAATGGGTTATTATTTTCTTCTGGGATAGCGATTAATCAGTCTGTTTACCATTTTCGGTATCGAAGACAAACTCAATGTGATGCCAAAATACGTCTTGCCCATCCAGTGAGCAAGACAGTATCCCCGGGCAGTAAAGTGCACACAAAAACCGTCACTTTTGTCTACACACTGCCCGGCTCCCTCCTTTGACAACAAAGGAGGGAAAACAAAATTATAATTTTTTAATATTAACCTAAGAATATTATGATTAATTTCACAAAATCTCTGTAACAACAGAATAAACAATCGTCCCAATATAGTTGAATCACATATCCTACCGTTCCAATAACCATAATAGGCCCAACTAATCCTATCCAACCTCTACTAATCGCTAACGCTGCGGCAGTTGTTGGGCCACCAATATTTGCATTACATGCAAGTATAATTTCCTCAAGGTTAAATTTAAATAACTTACCAAAACCAAATGTCTAAAGGTTCATCGAAATCATTTATTAAAGTTCTATTAATAATTCTCCAACCAAGATATTTTTCAATAGAAATTGTAAACAATATATTTACTCTCTCACTATTTAAATACTTTAAAGTTTTATTCTTCATTTTATCTAATCGAACAAATCACATTATTAATAGTAATTTAATGGAAAAACATATTAATTTAAAACTAAACTTCTGACATAAATAATCTATTAACCTTTACATTACCAACAAACATTAATTAAATTTTTTAAAATCAATCTATTGTCAACCATTAATCTTAAGATATTAAATTATCTTTTAATTTGAAAACAATAGCATTCAATAAGAAAAATAATTCAAACAAAATAACCAAAATAAATAAACTCAATATAATATTATTATAACAATGACGATTAAAGCTAAATATATGGAATAACAACAGTAAGATAATATTGATTTATCTACGTTTCATCTGGATAAACAGGATGACACCACCTAAAATAGAAGACGTGTCGATTCTTAACAATATATCTGGAGGATGAATACAGAAAGTGGTCACTACAATGTATTCATACAAAACACTATGACCCAAGATCATAAACTACAAGTCGAAGCTATTAGATGCGGTACAGTGATTGACCATATCCCTGCTCAGGTCGGCTTCAAACTACTCTCTCTATTTAAGCTAACTGAAACCGATCAACGCATTACCATCGGCCTGAATTTGCCTTCTAATCGACTAGGTAAAAAAGATCTCATCAAAATCGAAAATACATTCCTGACAGAACAACAAGCTAACCAGCTTGCTATGTATGCGCCAAATGCAACGGTGAACTGTATTGAAGACTACGAGGTTGTGAAGAAACTTCCCATTAACTTGCCTGAGCGTATCAACAGCGTATTAATCTGCCCTAACAGCAACTGTATCAGCCACAATGAACCCGTAGAAAGTAGTTTTCGAGTTAAAGTAACAGCGGAAGATGTGGTGCTAACCTGCAAATACTGCGAGAAAGAGTTTGATCGCAATGTCGTAATACTCAACGATTAAACTCCCTATGTCAGTTGCTGAGGCAGAAGCGGACACTATAATAGTACCTTGATGAAATATTCATTTTATACCCTATGGATTTCAAGATGCATCGCGACGGCAAGGGAGCGAATCCCCGGGAGCATAGCAAACTATGTGACCGGGGTGAGTGAGTGCAGCCAACAAAGAGGCAACTTGAAAGATAACGGGTATAGTTATCACATTAACAGGAGAACCTATGTCATACGAGATTAATACCAATAAAGCCCCTGCTGCAATTGGTCCATATGTTCAGGGTGTTGATCTAGGCAATATGGTCATCACTTCCGGCCAGATCCCAGTCAACCCAGAAACAGGTGATGTCGCAGAAGATATCGCCGCTCAAGCGCGTCAATCACTGGAAAATGTTAAAGCTATCGTTGAGAAAGCCGGTCTCACTGTAGGTGACATTGTTAAAACAACTGTCTTCGTTAAAGACCTGAATGACTTCGGTACCGTTAACGCAACTTATGAAGCATTCTTCAAAGAACACAATGCATCTTTCCCGGCGCGTTCTTGTGTTGAAGTAGCCCGTCTGCCAAAAGACGTTAAAATCGAAATCGAAGCTATCGCGATTCGTAAATAATCCCTGCCCTGTTTTCTACAACCCCTTGGTTAGTTACTGACCAAGGGGTTGTACTTCTCACTAGACCTTAAATATTAAGTCTCCATTCTTTGTTTTAGATCAAATGAGATCGTGATTATCCCACCCAAAATTACTATATATTGTGTTTAAATATAAAAATAAAACTATATATAGCAACATCTATCTTTAAGCTAGATATCAAAACGAGAATAGTTTGCCCTTTTGGATAATATTCTCAAGGAGTCATATTGTGAAAACTGTTGTGATAAAACGGGATGGTCGCCAAGTACCATTTGATGAAACACGTATCAGAGATGCCGTAAAACGGGCCACTTCTGCCGTTGACATGACAGATGATGAGTATTGTATCCAAGTTGCATCCACAATAACGCAATCAATGGCTAACTACAGGCAAGTTGATGTACAAGATATTCAGAACGCAATAGAAAAGCAATTGATAGCAGACAACCGTAAGCACCTTGCCCATCGCTATATTCAATATCGTCACGACAGAGATACTGTCCGAGAATTACACAGCCGACTTAATCAAGAAATCCGTGGCTTAGTTGAACAGAGTAACGCTTCCCTGCTCAATGAGAACGCCAATAAAGACAGCAAAGTGATTCCAACTCAACGGGATCTGCTGGCCGGGATTGTTGCTAAAAATTATGCCAAACAATATATTCTGCCGCGTAATGTGGTATTGGCTCACGAAAGAGGCGAAATCCACTATCATGATCTCGATTATTCCCCCTTTTTCCCAATGTTTAACTGTATGCTAATCGACCTAAAAGGCATGCTAACCAGTGGGTTCAAAATGGGTAATGCCGAAATAGAACCACCAAAATCCATTTCAACCGCAACAGCGGTAACGGCTCAAATTATCGCTCAGGTTGCCAACCATATTTATGGCGGTACCACCATCAATCGTATAGATGAAGTATTGGCCCCCTTCGTTAAAGCCAGCTATGAAAAACACTTGGCCATTGCCGAACAGTGGGATATCACCAATAAAAAATCTTATGCCGAAGTACGAACAGAAAAAGAGTGTTATGACGCTTTTCAATCACTGGAATATGAAGTTAATACACTGCATACCGCCAACGGACAAACTCCTTTTGTCACTTTTGGCTTTGGTCTGGGTACATCAAAAGAATCCCGTCTAATCCAACAATCTATTCTGTGTAACCGCATTGCTGGTTTGGGTAAGAACCACAAAACAGCAGTGTTCCCCAAACTGGTATTTGCTATCCGTGATGGCCTAAATCACAAACTCGGTGATCCTAACTACGATATCAAGCAACTGGCTCTCAAATGTGCCAGTAAGCGAATGTACCCAGATATTCTTAACTATGATCAAGTGGTTAAGGTCACCGGCTCTTTTAAAACCCCGATGGGTTGCCGCAGTTTCCTCGGTGTTTATGAGGAAAAGGGGGAACAAATTCATGAAGGACGCAATAACTTAGGGGTTATCAGTTTGAACCTGCCTCGGATAGCTATCGAAGCCAAAGGAGATGAAAAACATTTCTGGCAATTACTAGACAAACGTCTGGCACTGGCAAAGCAAGCACTAATGACCCGTATTACCCGCTTGGAAGGTGTCAAAGCACAAGTTGCACCAATCCTTTATATGGAAGGGGCCTGTGGGGTTCGTTTAAAAGCCGATGATAATATCGCTGAAATCTTTAAGCATGGCCGGGCTTCTATCTCTCTGGGCTATATTGGTATTCATGAGACCATTAACGCATTGTATGGCAATCAAGTTCATCTATTTGATGATCAACAATTACGTGTAAAAGCACTCTCAATTGTTGATCATCTGCGAAAAGCCACTGATCAATGGAAAAAAGAGACAGGTTACGGTTTCAGTTTATACAGCACACCAAGTGAAAATCTATGTGACCGTTTCTGCCGCCTTGACACCGCTGAGTTTGGAGTGATTGAAGGAGTGACAGACAAAGGTTATTACACCAACAGCTTCCATCTTGACGTTGAAAAGAAGGTCAATCCTTATGACAAATTGGATTTTGAAGCCCCTTATCCACCACTAACAAATGGCGGTTTTATCTGTTACGGCGAATATCCTAATTTGCAACATAATCTAAAAGCACTGGAAGATGTCTGGGATTACAGCTACTCACGTGTCCCTTATTACGGTACCAATACCCCCATCGACGAATGCTATGACTGTGGATTCACCGGTGAATTCTCCTGTACCAGTAAAGGGTTTACCTGTCCACGTTGTGGCAATCATGAACCTTCCAGAGTATCAGTCATCCGCCGAGTCTGTGGTTATCTGGGAAGCCCCGATGCCCGCCCATTCAATGCAGGCAAACAGGAAGAAGTGAAACGCAGAGTAAAACATCTGACAAATGGGCAATTAGGCTAATTTAAGGCAGGCTGACAACGTGAATTACCACCAATACTACTCTGTTGATGTGGTCAACGGCCCGGGAACACGCTGCACACTATTTGTCGCGGGGTGCGAACATCAATGCCCCGGTTGTTATAACAAAAGTACCTGGCGGGTGAACTCCGGCCAACCATTTACTCAGAAAATGGAAGACCGTGTAATTTTTGATTTACAGGACAAACGCATTAAACGACAAGGACTATCTTTATCTGGTGGAGATCCCCTACATCCACACAACACACCCGCAATCCTGAAATTGGTAAAACGGGTTAAAGCAGAGTGCCCAGACAAGGATATTTGGCTTTGGACGGGTTATCGGCTAAAAGAACTTAGCGAAATTCAACGGGAAATTACCAGCTATATTAATGTGCTAGTGGATGGCAAGTTTATACAAGATCTTTATGAACCCGGTTTACTATGGCGTGGTAGCTATAACCAGATTATTCATAGATTAAGATAATTTTATCGCTGCCAGCAGATTTTTTTACCAAATCCAAGCGTATTATCAGTCATCTTTATTTCATTGAGATTCAGTTGCCAAATAGGTGTTTTAACAGCAATTGCCACAGGAAAACGGCGGCAATAACGTGCTCTGGCCGCTTTATCTTTTTCACCCTCAAGACGAATGACTTCTCCTTTGAACTGAATACCTTTTATCTGTGCAATATTACGAATCTGCCCGGCAATAGTACCTGCAACCTGTGGATTTACCTGTATCATTTCACCGTGGCGAGTATGACGTTCAGTCATAAACCAGAAGGCTATTTCATCGGCATTGAAAACATAGAAACAATTTGCGCACCAAATATCATCACCGGTTGCTGTACAAAGCGTTAGGACATGCTGTCTTGCGAGGTATCTGTGGATAATCTGAAAGTTTTCAGTAGCGTTCACTCTCTCTCCAATAGCAGGATTGTATCTGCCTAGAAGCCCAGAACCACGCCGGGATAAACATCATCCTACGGCGTGTTCTGATATCTCCTGACAGGGACAGGGTTCAGTATGCTCTACTATAAATTAGTTATAGATCTCAGCAACACCTGATAATTGATTCTTACCGCTGGCAGAGATAATGCGGAAAGAAGATGCGCCTGCTTTGTCAGCTTTTTTGGACAATTCGGTACTTAGGGTTTCCAAAGTATCAGCCCCCGTTACAGAAACTACACCAATTTTAGGGGAAGAAGAAGTTTGAACTTCTGTTGCCGCCATACTACCAAAAGAGATAGCACTTAAAGCTAAAGCAATAGCGATATATTTTACGTTTTTCATATTATGATCCTTGATCAATTTTTAGTGGAATGAGTTACTCTCTGTGATGTGGATCATAGTATGCTCTAAAGACCGGAATAAAAATTAGCAATTATTGCTATTTTATTTCAATTTTTTTGAACAAATAATGCGACGTATAGCAAATTGATATGTAACAGGTTTTATAAAACTGTTATATTGTAATAACTTAAACTAAATTATTCAGAAAAATGATATAGAAAAACGTTCGAGTAAAATATAAATATCAAAAATAGAAAATTCAGAAAAAAATTATATGGCTGAAAATCAATGGGTTCTTTACTTACTGAAAACAAAATCAGGAATGCTTTATACCGGGATAACAACAAATATTCACCGCCGTTTTGCACAACATAAAAACGGGAAAGGAGCCAAATCACTGAGGGGGAAAGGACCGTTACAGCTAGTTTTCAGTAGTCATGCCGGAGACCGCTCCAATGCCTCACAGCTAGAATATCAAGTAAAACAATTAAGTAAACAGCAAAAAGAGAGGCTGGTTATTTGCCAGCCCGTCTGTATAGCAGAATATTTAGCATCAATTAAAAACGGTCAAAGTGTGGGGAGTAAGTAACCAATCCCTTATGGTCAGCCAAAGAACTATCAGCTAATTCATATAGCTGAAAATAAGATTCACACGTTGGCCACTGGCAATGCAACTGATGCTCACTGGCAAGCGTAAAACCAAACCGGCGATAGTAGTGTGGATCACCTAAAACAACGACGACACCATAACCAAATTCATTCAGGCTATCCAAACCTTCATACACCAGCTTTTCACCAATCCCCTGCCGACGATATTCTTCAGCAACCGCTAACGGCGCCAGACCAACCCATTGGTGATCTTCACCATTAATATCCACCGGACTAAAAGCCACGTAACCGATTACCTGGCCTTCGTCATCAGTAGCAACCACCCCTAACGTCAATAATCCATCTTCCCGCAATTGTTGGACCAATTCCGCTTCTGCCGGGGTATCAAAAGATTTCCGTAATAACTGATCTATTCCCGCTGCATCTACAGGAATTTCTACTCTGATCAACATGATAATCGCGCAAGATCGTGCTGATCCACGCCCTCCAGCAAACTCGCTTCTATACACTCAGCCAATTGGAACAAACCCGCACAAAGAACAGCAAGCATGAACTTCAACGCTATCGTATCTACCAAATTTTTAACACACAACCCTAATTCTGTACGAATAACTCTTAGAACCAGATAATTGGCTTCGTCGCTGAAACTAACCTCTTCCTGCTTATACTGGTTGACAACTAAATGACTATCACGGACAGTAATAAACCAGTGCAGAGTAAGATTGTGGATTTTTCCTAACACAGCTCAGACTCCTTACTTGATAAAGTAACGTAGCTATCTAGCCAAAATATATCGGCATTCGCCCGATCCTACATCAAGAATCCAATACAGACCTAACTGTAAATTTTACCTTTTAACTATTAGGGTAATATCTGACTATAAACTGCGCTAAATCAAAACATCCCATCACTAATTCAATTACAATTACTAATCATTTATTACTTTATTCCGGTATTTTATATGTAGTAACTTTGCCCCCACAAAAAATTTATTTACGGAACAAAGTTGTCGTCGATAACGGAGAAGAACTTATCTATATCTGTCTGAAATATGATATTAAAGCCCATGACTCCTTAATCCAAATGGAAACAAAATCATCTCATAAACATACAGTTATAGAAAAAAATGTAAACATAAGTTGCATGCTGAAATTAAAATTTACACATACTGATTATAGCCGATTGCAAACTTTTGGCTTAATGTATGGCATCAGCCCATACGTATTTCTTAAATTATTGAGAGAGATAATGCTAAAAAGCACGCATAGGATTTATTAAGATTTGCTTCTGGATTGATTATCCTTGGGCTGAATTGTCACAAACGTATATAGTTTAATCCTTATACAATAAATAGGAAAGGTGTATGGAAGGCCAAGATATTTATTCAAAATTCATTGGTAAGAGGATAAAGCTATGGATGGATGAGCGTTTCCCGCTACAAAATGCGCCGCTTTTCTTTATCTTTTATATCATCAGCTATTCCGTAGCTTTTTATTCAATAGGGGAAAAGCCAGTTTTGTCATGGGAGATCCTTCTCGGTTGCCTGATGTCCTTCTCCTATTTTTTACTATTACGGATATTCGATGAGCATAAAGATTACCAACTGGATTGTGAACATCATCCACAACGGATTTTACAACGCGGTATTATTACGCTGAAAAATCTACGGGTACTTGGTATCTGTTGTATCGCATTACAATTAGGTGGAAGTCTATTTCTAGATCGGGGAATTGGCTCAGTTACTTTTGCCTGGCTGTTAGTCTTTATCTGGACCTGTCTTATGGGAAAAGAATTCTTTATCGGTGAATGGCTAAACCAACACCTTACTTGGTATGCCATTTCCCATATGCTGGTAATGCCTCTCATTATCTGGTGGTTAGGCAATATCGCCAGTCCTAACCTCACATTCACTTTTCCAATATGGGTTTTAATGGGGTTGTGCTTCTTTTCTGGATTCAGTTTTGAAATTACACGCAAGTGCAAAGGCCCAGATGAAGAACGTCTGGAAATACCGACCTATTCATCTATTTTCGGCAGAAAAGGAGCCGTTGCTATTATCGCGGCATTGCTCACTGTAATGTTGGCGTTACAGATTTGGCTAATCAATATCACCACTGATGGTATAGCGTTATGGGCGTTAATTATCTTGGTCGTTTGTTATGTGTTGTGTCTATGGCAATTAGGCAAATTCCTCTATAGCCCCACCATCAAGAATCGCAAACGCGATGAAGCTGTCGTGGGAATATTCATGGTGCTAGGTTATTCAGTTTGCACTGCTAGCATCTTAATAAAGCTTGGGTTTGCTTAGGCATTAAAGGAAATATAGTTATGTTGCAAAAGAATATCCAATCATATGTAAGTGATGCATCAGATAATACCACTGATCACATAGAAAACTGTGCGCGAGGTTCTATTCTAGAATTGTCACGTGACATATTCAGCATCAAAAAACACCAAGAAGCATCTGCCGTCCGTACAGATACAACCCAAGTAAAACTATTGCCCCGCCGCCACCTCTACACCTATACCGAGGAAGCGCGACAAAAGCGTCTGGATTATTTGGCAAAACATACCGGGCATGCATTGGAACACGTGGCAGATACTCATCTGGATGCGACCAAACTGACAAAAACCATTGAGGGATTTATTGGTTCAATAGAAATCCCTGTGGGGATCGCCGGCCCTCTCTTGATAAAGGGACAATACGCTCAAGGGGTATATTACGCTCCACTTGCTACCACAGAGGGCGCTTTGATTGCTTCGGTATCCCGTGGTTCTTCCGTTATTACGCAATCAGGGGGGATGACCGCGCGTGTACTCGGTCAACGCATGATACGAGCCCCTCGTTTTGAATTTCATAGCGTCTCGCATAGCATTATGTTCAGTGATTGGATCAAAGAACATATCAGCGAATTACGGTATGAAATAGGACGCCATTCCAAACATGCGCAATTGTTGGAAATAAATCCACATATCATCGGTCGCAGCGTCCATTTGCAATTTATCTACAATACAGCCGCTGCGGCAGGTCAAAACATGACCACCATTTGCACTTGGTATGCATGTCAATGGATCCAACAACAATTAGCCAAAATGGCGTTTATACCTCTACGTCACTTTATGATCGATGGTAATACATCTAGTGATAAAAAGGTGTCTTATCAACCTTTCATCGAAGGTCGTGGAACTCGTGTAGTGGCTGAGGTTTATTTAGATGCTGAATCCTGTCAGCAAATCTTGCGAGTCACACCACAACAACTTGTCACGGCTTATCATCATGTCTGCGAAGGAGCTATTGCCTCAGGGATGATCGGCATGAATATTAATGCCGCAAATGTGATTGCCGGGATGTTTACCGCTCTAGGGCAGGATATTGCCTGTGTACATGAATCGTCAGTCGCCCACCTGCACATGACATTAACTGCCGATAACCGCGTCTATTGCAGTATTACACTGCCTTCTCTGATCATCGGTACTATCGGTGGCGGAACTTATTTACCACACCAACGTGAATGTCTGAACATGTTGGGCTGCACCGATGAAAATGGCACCGCCCGCCTGGCGGAGATCATCGCCAGCTATTGTCTGGCCCTTGATATTTCAACACTGTCAGCTATTGCTGCGGATGAATTCGCTCAATCACATGAAAGACTTGGCCGCTATCGCCCTGTCACCACTAACAATATCACTGCACACACCCCACAGGAACTTGATCTCTCCTTCTTCCAGCAAGCAGATTTTAACCCTGTGTTACAAGGGGCCCATTTAACCACGATCAATCCTAAATTTTCTGGCAGTGATGAACACAGCATGCTGACGCATCTGAGCTCGAATTATGCGGAACGTTTAATTGGCTTATTTCCTTTTTCCATTACGACATCCGCACAGCATAATTTACCCGTAATGCTGAAACTGAAACCTTTGGGGACAGAGGTCGTCGAGATGGTATTGGATATTGCCAAACACTGCTCTTCCGAGTTGTTTGCCGTTTTCCAAAATTTTGCACATCAGCTTGAATTTAACCAAAGCCATAGCCGTGAGCTGGCTATTATGAATCAGCAAGATCCACGGTTGATGCGCTATATTCCAGTTGTCTATGGTGTAATTGAAAACGAAGCAACCGGAACTTATGCCCTGATTGAAGAATTGCTCCACGATATGGTGTTAATGAACAACATTAATCTGGAAACACCTTGGGAGCAGTGCCACCTTGAAGCCGCCATCCGAGGCGTAGCCGATATTCACGCTATCTGGTTGGGACAAGAAGAAGAGCTCACGTGGAAATTCCCACAACTGCAAATTCCGAATGCCGATACGGTTTCGCAAATGAAGCCCCTGTGGCAAAAACTGGGCAATTTTATCCACCAAACGTTCCCTGAGTTGTTCACTACCGAAGAACATAAAGATTTCCAGCACTGGGTAGACAATGCCTCCACCTGGTGGAAAGAGATCGAACAGATGCCTAGGACATTGATCCACGGTGATTTCAACCCACGCAATATTGCCTTCCGGCAACAGGAAACTGGGTTACGTTTATGCGCTTGGGATTGGGAGTTGTCTACTGTGCATCTACCACAACGCGATTTGGCAGAACTTCTGGCCTTTAGCTTAGACCCACAAAGTGATGCAGATAAGGTGGCTTATTATATTGAACTGCACCGGGTTGAACTTGAGCAAAAATCGGGGATCTCCCTCGATCCAATAATTTGGCATCGTGGCTATGAATTAGCGCTGCATGATTTATGGATGAGAAGGATTCCGTTTTACATGATGGCACACAATGTTGTTGGCTACCCATTTATGGAGCGCACAATGAAAACGCTCCGCTGGCTTATTTCATTAACACGGAATTAATAATCAACCGAGTATACCCTATGGATTTCAAGATGCATCGCGACGGCAAGGGAGCGAATCCCCGGGAGCATAGATAACGATGTGACCGGGGTGAGTGAGTGCAGCCAACAAAGAGGCAACTTGAAAGATGACGGGTATAAACTATTTAATTTACTCTTCCTCTAAAATAAGGGTGCAGCAATAGCTTGTAATACATTCATATCTTATTGATCTATTAACGCCAACAATATTACATACAAATAAGAGCATGATGTAAGCAAGGTATACTATTGCTGTATTGGTGGAACAATATGAAATATCTCTACACGCAAGATAACGCTATTGAATTGGCGGAACATTCCTTAGGTGGAAAAGCAGCTAATTTATTATGGCTTACGCAAAACGGTTTTCCTGTACCTAATTATTGGGTCATCAGCAGCGAGGTACTTAATAGCCTACTCATCAACGATACGTTTGCAAGCAACATCATAGAGCAGTTGGCTACCGTACCACATGATATCAGCCAGGAAAAACTCGACGCTATTGCTGCGCCATTGCGTCAGTGGCTACAGTCGATTCCATTACCTACTAAATTAGAAGAAGAATTAGCTCTCTTGTCAGAGAATCACCCAGATGAATTTTTCGCTGTTCGCTCATCAGCCATTGGTGAGGATGCCGCCAATGCTTCTTTCGCCGGGCAGATGGACAGCTACCTATTTCAGCGGGGTAAATCAGCGCTTGCCAACAGCTTACGTGCCGTGATGGCCTCAGCTTTTAACACGCGTGCATTACAATATCGCCTACACAAACGGCTACCGATGGGCAATATCAGTAGTGCTGTCATCATTCAGAACATGGTTGCCGGTGAGGTTTCTGGTGTCATGTTTACTGCACACCCTGTTACGGGTAGCAGGCAACATTGCCTAATCTCATCCGCCTGGGGCACCGGAGAAGGCGTAGTTTCCGGCGAATGCGATACCGATGAATTTTCAGTTCATCTCACCACACCTGAGATCGAACGTCATATCACACAAAAAGAGACAGCAACTGTTTTCAATACCACCAACGGCAGCGGTACAGTAACAATACCCGTCGCGAAAGAAAAACAGTGGGAACCGACCTTACTCGATAATAAAATCTATGCATTACGAGATATTGGCAAAGAAATTGCGGCAGCTCGAGGGTGTCCACAAGATATCGAATGGACGATTCAAAACCATCAAATCTTTATTCTACAGACCCGGCCAATAACCCGATTGCCACGTCTGGATGATAAAAGCGAACGTCATATTATTTTCGATAATTCCAATATTCAGGAATCTTATTGTGGAATAACAACACCACTGACTTTCTCTTTTGCCCGGGCAGGTTATGCCACCGTTTATGAACAGACAATACGTGCTTTAGGTTGCTCAGATAAACAGGTTAACCAGCATCGTTCCATGTTGGAAAATATGCTCGGCTTAGTTAAAGGTAGGATCTATTACAACATCAATAATTGGTACAAAGGACTACTATTACTTCCCTCTTTCCAAACCAATAAAAAAGATATGGAAAGAATGATGGGGCTGGAAGACCCGGTTGATTTTATTGAGGATAAGACACTTTCACTGGGCGATAAAATAAAGAAACTGCCAAAAATGGGGTGGGCACTCCTGCGCTTGCTATATGCCTTTAGGACTATGGATCAACGGGTAGAACTATTCTTAGAGCAGTTTAAATGGCATGCTGCCGCCATAAAACAATCAGAGTTGCATACTTGCAACAGCGGCCAACTGATCGAAAAATTAAAATATCTGGATGAACATCTGCTACAACGCTGGACGACGCCGATCTTAAACGATTTCTACGTGATGATGTTTAATGGCCGGGTACATCGAGGGCTAATTGCTGCCGGTATTGAAAACTCATCTGCATTATTAGGTGATCTTCTTTCTGGGGATGAAGATATCGAAAGTACCCAGCCGACCAAAGTGCTATTAAAAATGTGCCAATATGCACGCCAGCACCCTGAGTTATGCAACCTGTTGACCCTCGGTGATGCGCGTACCCTGCTGACCCAAATACGCCCACTCGATGAATCATTCCACCAGCAGTGCATTGATTATATTAAAAAATATGGCGATCGTACGATGGGTGAATTGAAGCTGGAAACCATCACACTAAAACAAGATCCCAGTTTTTTATTTCTGATACTAAAAAACTACCTTGCTATCGATACCCTCACACCAGAGACGTTATCCAGCCGGGAAAGAAAGTTGCGTACTCAGGCCGAAAATACCGCATTTCAGCAAATACAGGAGCGACTTGGCTCCAAGCGTATGAACGCCTTTAAAAAGAATTTGCAGAAATTACGTCAAGCGATACGTCACCGGGAAAATATGCGTTTCACCCGAACTCGTATGTTTGGGCTGTATCGAGATATCTTCCTACAACTTGGTCAGGCATATGCATTAGAAGGGATACTCGCTGAACCCCGCGATATTTTTTATCTCACGTTAGAGGAGATCTACAGCGGCTACGAAGGAACAGCAATACAGACCCAACTTGAGCCTTTAGTTGCTATACGCAAGCAAGAATATGCCAACTACGAAACAGAGGATGAACCAGCTCATCACTTTTTCATTAGAGGCTCACTGTATCAACAGCAAGATTACAGCTATCCCTATCAGGAACAACAAGCCCCAACCGATAGCAGCATGCTACAGGGCATAGGTTGCTACCCAGGGCAAGTTGAAACAACTATCCGATTAATTAAAAACCCACAAGATGAAATGTCGCTGGCAGGGCAGATCCTGTGTACTATACGCACCGATCCCGGTTGGGTGCCGTTATTCCCTACAGCAGGCGGATTACTAATCGAGCGCGGTTCCACACTTTCACATTCCGCCGTTGTTGCTCGTGAACTGGGGATCCCCGCCATCGTCGGCATTCCCGCCGTCACACAAATTTTGAAAGATGGCGATCGGGTACACATGGATGGAGCAACTGGGACTGTTGTCCGCTTGCACGACACCACTGTAGAAGAGCTGACATCAAGGAGTGAACATGTCTAATATCTTCATGGGAGAGTGGTCTCCAGCCAATCCACTACCTGAAGGTTTTCTTGACCTTCCGCCCAGTATTTATCGCGATTGGCCGCTATGGCCTGGTGAAGACCGGGAAAAAGTACAACAGCAGTTCAGCCCGAAGAATTCTTGGTTTAATCACAGTAAAGCCTGGATTGGCTGCATTCCAGGGAAAGCTCGTCTTGTCGGCTTTTTAGTACCTCATAGAGTTGATGGCCGATCTGCTGCATTTTTCGGCTTTTGGGAAACTGATAATGACATAGCAAGCAACACCATGTTGTTTAGCGCTCTAGAACAATGGGCCAAGGAAAATGGTGCGTGCAATCTCTACGGGCCGATTAACTTTTCAACTTTCGGACACTACCGTGTTCGACTTGATCATTTTGATGTGCCTCCCTTTGAGCATGAGCCTTATAACCCTCCTTACTATCACCTTTTGTTAAAAGAGTTAGGGTTTGATATCCGTTATCGCTATACCTCGATATTCGACGATACCCAAGCAATAGCAGTCAACTTTCAACAAGCTCATCAACGCGCGCAAAAACTTCCTGATATTCAAGCAACATTATTACCATTAACACCAGAATTATGGATGCAAGAGCAAGTTAAACTTTATTCTTTTATCGACTCGGTGTTTGGTGAGAATTTCGCTTATACCACTCCATCTTGGTCAGCATTTCAACAGCACTGTGGTGAGGAGTTTATTAAACCTTTTTGCCGTTACCCTGCATCATTTCTAGCTAAAACTCCTAATGGCGAAATTGCCGGGTTAATTTTGAGTCTGTCAGTCCTGCAAAAAGGTCAGCCCGCCATCGGGCTGTTAAAAACTGTGGCAGTCGCACCGCAATACCGGGGCAGTCGGCTGTACAACACGCTGTACTGCTCATTTGAACAGAGCGCCAAACGTATTCATCCTCGTCTGGGAGGAGCCCTAATGCGTGAAGATAATACCTCGCTCAAGACCGCAGGACGGCTTTTCAACACACCGGCTGCCACCAAACATCAATACGCGCTTTATTACAGGAGGATCGCATGACAAATATTTGTCAGCCCATTGTCGATGCAGCCCAAAAGCACCCTGAGCATTTAGCGCTGCAAGCACCACATTCACTGGATCATGGTAGAGGTTTAAGCTTTCAGGAATTTTTTTCTCATGCCTCCCATTTTCAGTATCAGTTAACTCAAGCTGGGTTCGTCGCTGGCGATCGCTTGTTAGTGATTATCCAACCAAGCTTAGTACTTTATCCATTGCTTATCGCCATTCTGGGGCTAGGGCTAGTTCCCGTTATGCTTGAGCGCGGGCTTGCCAAAAAGCAACTGAGAGAGATACTGCGCCACAGTAAATTATCGGCGGTGATCACTCAACCTACGTTAGGAAAATTCTGGTTTCTGATCCCTGAACTGTGGCGACTGCGACGTTTTGTCATCGGACAACGTATCTTGGGCATGAAAGTGCTGGAAACACCCAATCAACATTTACCACTGAGTAGCTTTATCTGCCGAGATTTACCGTCGTATACAACTGGGTTAATTACCTTTACCTCGGGTTCTACCGGCACACCCAAAGGCGCAAACCGCACTCATGACAGCTTGCTAGCACAACTTTATGCCATAACAGCACTTTTTGCCGAAGGAAAGAATGAGATAGATCTACACAGTTTCCCCGTTATGGTGCTGCACTCATTATGCTGCGGCAACAGCAGTATCCTGCCTGATTTTGACTTTGCCCATCCCGCAACCGTCGATCCGCAGAAGATCGTCAAGCAAGTGCAAGACAAAGGTGTTACATGCCTCAGCGGTGCTCCCGCCTATATGAACAAAGTCACCAGTTATGCTAAGAGCAAAGGGTTGTCATTCCCTAACGTGCGAACAGTCATCGTAGGTGGTGCGCCTGCCAATAAGGCTCTGCTTGAAAACTGCCTGACAGTCTTTCCACATGCTCAGCATTTAGTGGTCTATGGTTCCACCGAGGTTGAACCGATCAGTACCGTCGAAATGACGACTCAATTAAACCACTGGGCAGCTCATGATGGTTATTTGGTTGGAAAACCGGTTACACAAGCAGAAATATGTATCCGGGAAATAACGGCTAACCCCCAACAAATTACCCCACTAGCTGCCGGTAATGTCGGTGAAATCTTGGTTGCCGGGCCTCATGTGCTCAAAGACTATATTGATAATCCTCAAGCAACGAAAGAAAACAAACTCCCACGTAAACAGGGAAGCATTTGGCACTGTACCGGTGACGTCGGCTATCTGGATACGACAGGACAGCTCTGGCTACTTGGACGGGTAAAAGATAAAGTGGTGTTAGATGATGGTCATATCATCCATCCCTACGTACTGGAAAAAAGGATCAATGAACTGCCGGGGATCACTCAAAGCGCATTCGTGTTACATCCTTTAGGTGGAGCCGCCCTGATACTGGAAAGCGCCACACTACCGACAGATTTACCCGCTATTTTAGACGAGCTGGATCTCACGCAGGTTACTCGTATTTATTGTGCTAATCCTATCCCTGTTGACATTCGTCATAACAGCAAAATAAACCGCATCGCGCTGATCAATATGCTCGGTAAAGGCCAATTATCTTCCGTTCCACACAAGGAAAAATTATGAATAATAATCATTTCATCATTCATCTAAACAGAGCAGACTATATTACTATCGTTGGGGCGGTCTTTAGCGCGCTTGCCGTAGCAGCCGCATTACAACATTGGTATTACTTAGCCATTGCGTTTTTGTATCTTGCCATGCTTGGCGACGCGCTTGATGGCATGCTAGCCAGACACTTAAATATTGCGCGCCCATTCGGTCGTTATCTTGATGGATTTATGGATCAACTTATTTACTTGATCTCTCCAGCCATTATCCTCTACCTTTCCGGTTATCAATCTTGGTATTCCCTGTTTATTATCTTAATGATCATTAGCGGTTGCCTGAGATTATCTGTATTTAATGAAGTCGGTAATATTCAGAACGAAAACCAGCTCTCCTATCTCGGTATGCCGGTATTCTGGAGCTTATTTATTATCAGTGGTTATGCTTTGGTAAGCTTGGTAGTCGAGCAATGGTTAAGCCATCTCTTACTGACATTAGCGCTCCTTACATTCAGTATCGCCATGCTATGGGATCGCCCGTTTTATAAGTTCAAGAGTCTCAATACTATCATCAGTACAACACTTGCAGGGTTTGCTTTATTTACCGGTCTTCATTTCTGGAGTCTTTATGCTCAATAGTTTTTACCACGGATGGATTCTACTGCTCCCCGTCATCCTTGGTGGTTGTTTACATATGGTGATTGTGACGAAAAACTATTTTGCCTGCTTGGCAATCCCAGTACACCAACGTTATTTCGGCCGTAACAAGACCTGGCGCGGTTTTATTGTTGTACCCATTATTACCGCGCTATTTTCGCTATTGTGGTTAGTTCTCGGCACCGGAATCCAAGACTCGATTATTCCCCAGACTATTTCCTCCTGTTTACTTACCGGTTTTCTGGCGGGTTTCGGCTATGTTCTTTTCGAATTGCCAAACTCCTGGCTAAAAAGGAAACTCGGCGCACCACCGGGACAACACCCAGAGCAAAATAAGCGATTGTTTATTTTATTCGATCAACTTGATTCCGCTATTGGCGTCACAATAGTCTATTTTATTTATCTTAATCTTACTTATATCGATGCGCTTTTCTTTTTCTTCTGTTTTTTAATCAGTGCCTTTGTTATTAAAAATACATTATTTTTGCTTTCGCTGAAAAAAACGAGATTCTAAGCGAGAAAATCAAATAGAAATATTGCAGGAAAATGGCTTCCTTTAACGGAAGCCTCTTAGAACAAGCAGATCTTAAGTATCATCACCAACGGAACACGCATTCTATAGCATTCCCAGATAGTCAGCTATCAAAGTAGATATTGAATAAAGGAGTTAATGGTGAAATTTTTATAAAAATCTGGAAAATGTAACCTCGAAGCCTAATAGAAAGAAACTATCGACAAAACGCAATTTATAGATATCTTGATGGAATCTAATCAGATTACCAGAAAGCATATACCCTATGGATTTCAAGATGCATCGCGGCGGCAAGGGAGCGAATCCCCGGGAGCATAGAGAACTATGTGACCGGGGTGAGTGAGTGCAGCCAACAAAGAGGCAACTTGAAAGATGACGGGTATAAATCATCATTTGAATAACCTACATAAATAATAGGTTATTTTCCTAAATTCCTCTGACGCACCATACCGATAAGAATCCCTAGCAGAGTATAAATCACACCAAGGACCAACATCATAGCAATATCTCCCAATACACTCTGTAATGGCAACCCCATCTGGTTAACACCAGCAATCGCTTTTGTTGCCCAAGTAGACGGTAAAGCCGAAGAGATTGCTCTTACCCAATCAGGCATTGCCTGTACCGGCCAAATGGTGCCGGAAATATAGAATACAGGCGTTGTAAGTAAAGCGATCGTCAAATAGATCATCTCTACACTGCGCATACATTCTGTCACTAATTTCCCTAATCCAAGCACTGCCAACATAAACAGAAAAGTCAGCATTAATAGCAAAGGAATAGATGCTTCCTGCCGATATCCCAATACCCACGGCCAAAGCACAAAAAAGATGATGGAAAGAAAAAGCCAAATCGGTAATAGCGCCGACAGCGCTCCCAAATAGACAGGCAATGGTGGTTTACCTTTCGGTGTACCACGTATCGTAATACTGACCCGCACACAAGATATCAATAGCGAGTGTTGTAATAACATCACTAATAAACCGGGAAAAACAATTGCGGCAAAACTGACACCAGGGTTAAATAATCCAATAGTTTCACTACGAATCGGCATTAATAATAATGTTGTCTGTTCAGGACTAAAACCATATTTCAATAATAATTTGCTGTTATATTCGTTTAGCAATTGCCGGTGAGCAGAAGTCAATTCTTGTTGAATTTGTCCATTAGCAAGACGACTGGTTGCATCGCCATAAATCGGAAAGGTGATATTTTTTCCATTAAGGATATTTTTCTCCAAGTCCGCCGGGATGATAATAATCGCAAAAATTTCACGTAGCAGTAGATCGTGACGAGCATCAGCCAGATTGTCATAACTGTGGACAGCAATTTTAGCCGTGGAGTTAAGTTGACGTATCAAAGCACGACTAGCAGAGCTGTGATCTTGGTCGATCACGGCAACCGGTAGATCCCATACTGTTGGCCGGACATATACCAAACTCATCATACACAAGGAAACTAGCATCAACATCCACATGGGCTTTTCCAACATTCCCATTAATACCCGGCGAAAAGTTTGCCAATACATCTGCATTATTCATCACCCTGTGGCAAGCCAAGCCGTTTAAATAACCGGTTTCGCACTAGCAGAAAGCAAACGACCGGATAAATAAGCAATAAAGCACAAACAGATAAAATACCCAGTAAAGAAACCTCACGCAGAAAAATATCAAACATCGCATTTAGTGCGTGCGTCAAAGGCTCAATATTGGCAATTATCCGCGCCGGCAATATCATTGATAATTCTGGCACTGACATACCTGAAAAAGTTGTCGCAATACTGACTAGCACTCCGATTAAACTGTAAGCCGTCAGTGTGCTATTAGTGAAAGTAAACAACAACAAGCCAATACTTTGAGCGGCAATGACATAGAAGAAACCCACTATCACCATATATATTGGGTTACCATTCACTTTTGCATCAAATATACCAATCAGAGCCGCCAATTCTACAATTAGCAACAAAGTAAAAAACAGGGTATAAGGCGCCAGTTTTCCCAATAGAGCAAAAGTAAACGGTTTCATTGTCATCAGCATTTTGCTGCGTGCCATGCTATAAATCGTGCAGGTTACAACAAAAAGCTGTAACAAATGGATTGTAGCCGCAAACTGCTGATAATAGATGTAACTACCGCTGGCATTAAAAAGGCTGTCATAAACGAGCGTAACATTGGCTAATGGAGGTAACTGATGGCCCATTTCTGTCGCCAATATAGAACGGTACTTCGCATTAATCTCTGCCATTAATCCACTGAGATCTTGAATAGAATAACTTCCGGCACCATAAAACAACGCGTTGTAATACATACGCACGGTCGGCTGATGTCCTGTAAGTGCATTAGCTTCAAAATCGTGCGGGATATAAAGTAAGGAGTAATCCTTAGCACTGCCAAGCCGTTCAAGAGATTCCTGCAATCCACCATCATAAGATTTAATCTGCGCATGAGAAGCCGCATTCAGGTTACGTATTAGATGACGTGACAGCGGACTCTGATCATTATCAACCACCGATACTGGCAGATTGAGCAATGTCCCTTCTGAGAAATTAGCACTGATAAGCACAAATAGCATCAACGGGAATAACCAGCTTAACCAGTGAAAAACTGGACTACGAATCACAGCCCGGATTTCTTGGCTAAAAGCACACTCGAAACCACGCCATGCAACCTTGTTCCGCATCAGTCACCTACTTATCCCAACGCCACAATGCACTCATACCAGGACGTAAACCTTCAATAGGCTGTAAGGAATACAAGCGCACTTCAAAGGTTCTTAAATCGAAATCACCGGTGGCACGAGTGGCACGTTTAGTCGCGTAATCACCCATTGGAGAGATATAACGAACTTCGGCTTCAATCTCTTTATCACCTAGCGCAGGTATACGAAGTTTGACTTTATCCCCTTTGTGCACCTTTGCCAGAATGTCTTCCCGCAGGTTATAAATAAAATAAGCTTCTGGTACACGGATTAATGCCACTAAGGGGCTATTAGCACTAAATAATTCACCAACTTCTGCCGGAATCGGCCCAACCTCCCCCGCGACAGGTGCTTTGACCTGCAAATCATTACTCTGGGTTTGTAACTCAATCAGTTGCTGTTCAGCCTGACGTAAAGCCGCTGCATATTTCTGACGCAGTTCAATCCTGTCACCATGCATACCTTCATCCAATACCGCTTTTGCACTCTGCATTTTCTGATAGGCAACATCTCTACTTCTGTGAGCATTATCTAGATCGTTCCGTGAAACATAGCCTTTAGATGCTATATTCTGAATACGATCATATTCACGTACCGCGTTATCATATTCGGCCTGAGCTTGTGCCAAACCCGCTTCCAAATTTCGAATACTTTCTTCACGTGTTCCATGAAGAGATTGTTCCAACTGCGCTTTGGCTTGATCACGAGCAGCTTCTAATGAAGCAACCTGGGCCAGTAATTCAGGGCTTTCAAGTGTAATCAGTAACTGCCCTGCCTTAACATCATCTCCTCGCTCAACGTGACGTTTAATCACTCGTCCCTTAGCTTTAGATGCCACAATTACTTCCGGTGCATCAACTTCACCTTGCAACAATAAATATTGGTTATGGGAACGAAATAACACAGCCATTGCTGTGAGCAAAATAACCAGTAAAATCGTAAAAAGTGTTCTTTTTTTCATGATGTCTTACACATCCAAAATTACCCGACTCGAAACTAACGCTATAGCTTCGCATTGTTCTACGGAAAATTTCTTATATGTTTGTGCGTATAATCACTGATAGAAAGGAAAACGCTTTATAATAGTGTCGTGGTTTATGATTCTTGTCAAATATTAACCCACTTAAACTAAACTTTTAATAATATTATTAGCTGTTTCTGTAAACTAATAACATCCATAAATCCTCCCGGAAAGTTTATGTACGAATTTAATCTTGTATTGTTATTACTACAACAGATGTGTGTTTATTTGGTTATCGCCTGGCTACTAAGTAAAACACCGCTATTTATTCCACTGTTACAAGTGACTGTACGTTTACCTCATAAGTTGCTGTGTTATGTTACTTTTTCCATTTTCTGTATTATGGGAACTTATTTTGGACTGCATGTAGGTGATTCCATTGCCAATACCCGAGCTATTGGCGCTGTCCTTGGCGGACTTCTGGGTGGACCCGGTGTCGGCGCACTGGTGGGATTAACCGGTGGACTGCACCGCTATTCTCTTGGTGGGATGACCGCTTTCAGTTGCATGATATCGACCATTATTGAAGGTTTAATCGGCGGCATTATTCACAGCTATCTGATGAAACGTGGTCAGATAAACCGACTGATTAATCCCTGGACAGCCGCTATCGTCACGTTTTGTGCTGAAATAATACAAATGGGCATTTTACTACTGCTCTCTCGTCCATACAGTGAAGCATTAGCGTTGGTCAAAAATATCGCCGCCCCCATGATCGTCACCAATAGTATCGGCTCAGCAATGTTTATACGTATCCTGCTTGACCGACGCGCGATATTTGAAAAATACACCAGTGCATTTTCTGCTCAGGCACTAAAAATCGCTGTCTATACCGAAGGTATTCTGCGAAAAGGATTTAATGAAAATAACAGTATGAAGGTAGCGAAAGTTATTTATCAACAACTGGAAATAGGCGCAGTGGCTATTACAGATAGAGAAAAACTCCTGGCGTTTATTGGTATCGGTTCAGATCATCACCTCCCTGGAACACCTATTTCTTCAGAACAATCTCATCGAGCAATTGAAAATAATGAAGTGGTTTATGCCGATGGCAATGAAATACCCTACCGTTGTTCAATCAATCCAACCTGCAAATTGGGTTCCACTCTGGTTATTCCACTACAGGGAGAAAATCAGCAAGTTATCGGCGCAATCAAACTTTATGAAGCCAAAAACCGTCTGTTCAGCTCAATCAATCGCCCCTTGGGGGAAGGTATTGCCAGTTTATTATCCGCCCAAATCCTCGCAGGGCAGTATGAACGTAACAAACAATCACTACTTCAATCAGAAATTAAGCTGCTTCATGCGCAAGTGAATCCTCACTTTTTATTTAATGCCTTAAATACCCTGCAAGCAGTGATCCGACGGGACAGTTATCAAGCAGGTCAATTAGTACAATATCTCTCAACCTTTTTCCGTAAAAACTTGAAACGGTCAGAAGAGATTGTCACGCTGTCTGATGAAATAGAGCATGTGAATGCTTACTTACAAATTGAGAAGGCGCGTTTCCGTGAACATCTGCAAATAAATATTGAACTGCCGGAATCTCTGATTCACGCCAAATTACCCGCTTTTTCTCTCCAGCCAATAGTAGAAAATGCGATCAAACACGGCACATCACAGTTATTAGAAACCGGCAGAATTACTATTCGTGCTCATCAGCAGAATCAATTGTTGATACTGGAAGTGGAAGATAATGCTGGTCTTTATAAATCGGTCTCTATGGGGGATGGACTAGGAATGAGTCTGGTAGATAAACGGCTACGACTTCGCTATGGTGAAAATTATGGCGTGCAAATAGATTGCCTGCCAGAAAAATTTACCCGCGTAATTTTACACTTGCCACTCATTAAAGAGGCTAATAAAACTGTGTGAATATGAATATATTAATTGTTGATGACGAACCGCTTGCGCGAGAAAACCTACGTTGTTTGCTAGAAGAAGAACATGATATTCAAATTATTGGCGAATGCGCCAATGCCGTTGAAGCCATTGGCGCCATACATCATCTAAAACCCGATGTTGTATTTTTGGATATCCAGATGCCACGCATCACCGGATTGGAAATGGTTGGTATGCTCGATCCAGAGCATCGTCCCTATATTGTTTTCCTGACCGCATTTGATGAATATGCAATACAAGCGTTTGAAGAGCACGCATTTGACTATTTATTAAAACCACTGGAAAAAAACCGTCTAACCAAAACCTTACAACGATTACGGCAAGGGTATCAGAAACAGGATATTTCCACCCTGAAAGCAGAAGAGCCGCTGAAATATATCCCATGCACCGGCCACAGCCGAATCTGGCTTGTGCAGCTGGATGAAATCCTTTATGTCGCCTCCCGCCCAAGTGGAGTTTATGTTATGTGTACCAATGGGCAGGAAGGATTTACTGAACTAACACTTCGCACATTAGAAACCCGCACACCAATGATGAGAAATCATCGTCAATATCTGGTCAATATGACCCATCTGCGCGAAATCCTATTTGGTGATCACGGACAGGCCGAACTGATTCTACGCAATGGCAAAACTATCCCCGTCAGCCGCCGTTATTTGAAACCATTGAAAGAGGCACTAGGATTGAAGTAACCATGACACTCATCATCTTTTCAGCGGGTTAATCTGTTCTTACTCACCGCTCACCTGCTGAATCTGACCACTTAACCCGCCATACAACCACTCACTTAGACACTCCCTTATAGCTTCCTTTACCTATGACAAGATACGAGTAAAAATTTATAACTCTCAGGAGAAGAGAAATGCAACACGCTCTCACATTTGTCATTGCAACGTTGTGTATTCTGGTTATCTGCTACCGCTTGTACGGCGTATTCTTCGTTAAAAAGGTACTGAAAGCAGATGACAGCGAGGTTACACCTTCCCATTTACTGGAAGACGGTAAAGATTATGTACCCACGAAAAAATGGGTCAATTTTGGTAGCCACTTCGCAGCAATCGCAGCCGCAGGACCTCTGGTTGGCCCTGTATTAGCAGCTCAATACGGTTATTTGCCAAGTATGTTATGGCTACTAATCGGCTGTGTTATCGGCGGGGCCGTGCATGATACGGTTGTTTTATTCGCCTCAATGAAACATAGTGGTAAATCCCTGTCAGAAGTTGCCAAAACAGAACTTGGTCCAATTGCTGGTTGGTGCACCGGCCTTGCGATGTTGTTCATCATTACGATTACTATGGCAGGTCTCTCTATGGTAGTCGTTCATGCACTAGAACGTAATCCCTGGGGAACATTTGCAGTATTTATGACCATTCCGGTCGCAATCGGAGTCGGTCTATGGGAGCGCTTCACAGGTAATATGCGCGGGGCAACTTGGGTAGGTATTATCACCATTATGGCTTGTGTGATTGCCGGCCCTTACATTCAGGCATCTGCTTTCGGTGAATGGCTGAGTCTGCGTACATCAACTGTCAGCTTGGCACTGCCAATCTATGCGTTTTTTGCCACCGCTCTGCCTGTATGGATGTTATTGACTCCCCGTGGTTATCTTTCCAGTTTTATGAAAATCGGTGTATTCGGCGCACTAGTTGTGGGAGTCATCTTTATTAACCCGGAGATCCAATTCCCGGCAGTCACTGAATTTATTCATGGCAATGGCCCTGTACTGGCCGGTCCAGTGTGGCCGTTTATCTCCATCACCATTGCGTGTGGCGCTATTTCTGGTTTTCATGCATTTATCGGCTCTGGCACAACACCAAAGCAGATCGATAAGTGGAGTGATATTCTGCCCGTGGGTTTCGGTGCAATGCTGGCAGAATGTGTCGTTGGTGTCATGGCGTTGATCGCTGCCACTTCCCTATATCCTGCTGACTATTTCGCTATTAACTCCTCCCCAGAGGTCTTTGCTACATTGGGTATGGATGTTATCCATCTACCAAAACTGAGTCAGGAAATTGGTCTGGATCTGTATGGCCGTACCGGTGGCGCAGTCACATTGGCGGTTGGTATGGCAGATATCTTCACCCGCATTCCTTGGTTCAGCCAGCTAGCATCCTACTTTTTCCAGTTCGTCGTCATGTTTGAAGCCGTATTTATCCTGACAGCGGTTGATTCCGGTACGCGTGTTGCCCGCTACCTGCTGCAAGATTTCCTGGGCGATATATGGGCACCTCTGAAACGTATCGACTGGTTACCGGGTTCCATTGGTTGCAGTATCGTTGCCTGTTTACTGTGGGGCTACTTACTAAATTCCGGCGATATCAATTCAGTCTGGGCACTATTCGGGGTATCCAATCAACTGATGGCCTCCATCGGCCTGATGATTGGTGCAACAATTATCCTACGTCTGTCTGAAAAACGCTGGTATACGCTGACCTGCCTGATACCACTCGCTTACCTGTACGTTACTGTGAACTATGCTGCTTACTGGATGGTGAAGAATGTTTACTTCAACTCCGCAACAAAAGGTTTCAGCATCTTCAACGGAACAATCTCCATTGTGATGGTTATCCTCGGCATTGTGATTATGGTCTCTTCCATTATGCAATGGCTGAAACTATGGCGCACCCGCAGTGCAGGTAATCCCGTTGAAGCATTAAGTAACTGATCTCTTTCTGCATATTAAAAGCTGCCTTTTGTATAAAAAGCAGCTTTTTTTATTATAAAAATATTGAAGCAATTAACTGGCAACAAAAACGGCTCCTGTAAAAAGAGCCGCTTTACTATTTAAATATCAGTCCAGGTGATTACTGTGCGTTACTATTGTTATAACGACGGCGTGGAGCAGATGAACCATGATCATCACCACGACCACGGAAACTGCTACGGCTTTGGCTTTCACCACGACCTTCACCACTGCGGCGTTCACCATTGAAGCGACGGCCACCACCATTGAAACTCTCACGATCACGACGGGGGCCATTACCGTTACCGTTACCATTGCCGTTACGCCCACCACCACGACGTTCGCGGCGTTCAAATGGCTGTGCATCACCCATTAACTGCATATTCATTGGCTTATTCAGAATGCGGGTACGGGTAAAGTGGGATAACAAATCACCTGGCATGCCTTTTGGCAATTCAATCGTGGAATGCGTTGCAAACAATTTGATGTTGCCAATATAACGGCTGCTGATATCACCTTCGTTAGCAATCGCACCAACGATATGACGAACTTCAACACCATCATCGCGACCCACTTCAATACGGTATAACTCCATTTCACCGACATCACGGCGTTCACGACGAGGACGATCACTACGTTCGCCACGATCATCAAAGCCACTACGACGACGATCATCACGTTCGTTGAATTCGCGGCGAGGACGACGAACCGGATCCGGAGGCAGAATCAACGGGCGCTCACCCTGTGCCATTTTCAATAATGCGGCTGCCAGCGTTTCTATATCCAAATCTTCTGCAGGTTGCAGTTTAGACAACAGAGTACGGTACTGATCCAGATCGCTACTTTCCAATTGCTGCTGTACATTAGTAGCAAATTTTTCCAGACGACGCTGACTCAGCAATTCAGCATTTGGCAGTTCAACTTCCGGGATAGTCAGCTTCATTGTACGTTCAACGTTACGTAACAAGCGACGTTCACGGTTTTCTACAAACAACAGCGCACGACCTGCACGACCTGCACGGCCAGTACGGCCAATACGGTGAACATAAGATTCCGCATCCATTGGAATGTCATAGTTAACAACCAAGCTGATGCGTTCAACATCCAGGCCACGCGCTGCAACATCAGTTGCAATCAAAATATCCAAACGGCCATCTTTCAGACGTTCCAATGTCTGCTCACGCAGTGCCTGGTTCATATCACCGTTTAGCGCCGCACTGTTGTAGCCATTACGCTCCAGTGCTTCTGCCACTTCCAACGTTGCGTTTTTGGTGCGCACAAAAATAATCGCGGCATCAAAATCCTCTGCTTCAAGGAAACGCACCAAAGCTTCATTTTTACGCATACCGTAAACAGACCAATAGCTCTGGCTGATGTCAGGACGGGTCGTTACACTCGCTTGGATACGCACTTCTTGCGGATCGATCATAAAACGACGAGTAATGCGACGAATAGCTTCTGGCATAGTTGCAGAGAACAGCGCAGTCTGATGTTCAGCAGGGATCTGGCTCATGATGTTTTCAACATCTTCGATAAAGCCCATACGCAGCATTTCGTCTGCTTCATCCAAAACTAAACCGCTCAGGTTAGACAGATCCAACGTACCACGCTTCAGATGGTCCAGAAGACGTCCTGGTGTACCCACAACAATTTGTGGCCCTTGACGTAAAGCACGTAACTGAACGTCATAACGTTGCCCACCATACAGTGCAACAACATTCACGTTACGCATATGTTTAGAAAAATCTGCGCACGCTTCGGCTACCTGTACCGCCAGTTCACGGGTCGGTGCCAACACAAGGATCTGCGGAGCTTTCAACTCAGCATTGATGTTATGCAATAAAGGCAAACTGAATGCCGCTGTTTTACCACTCCCCGTCTGCGCCATACCTAGTACGTCACGGCCATTTAATAAATGGGGAATACATTGTTGCTGAATTGGAGATGGCTTTTCATAGCCAAGATCTTCCAGTGCAGAAAGGATAGGTGCTGATAAACCCAGATCAGCAAAAGAGATTTCAGTCTCAGTGGTCATGTAATGGTGCCTCATTAGTTATGGCGGCCAGTCTACATAACGCATCGAAAAAAATTTCGGTCATTTTCATTTAAAATGTGAACTGGCTCAAAGTATTTAATTAAACGAACAAATAAGCCCTCATCGGTCAAGATGATGGACTTTGCAAATCAATCTCGAAATGTTCGTCAGCTATTGCTGGTCCGATTCTGATAGGTCATCTTGTTCCTGGCCTAACAGCGCCAATTCCAACAATGCATAGCGGTGCTCAACAAAGTTATGTGCATTGTTAGCTACCGTCAGCTTGAATAACGCAGATGCGCTATCCTTGTCCCCCAGACTTAGGTAATGTTTACCTAAATAGAAGTCAGTTTCACTGAGATGCTCAGCGAGCGAAGTGTTATCCGTTGCATTCTCTTTCAAGCGGTTCATCAATGTATATTCACTAATTTTGCCTAAATAGAATTCAACTATATTCCAGCCCCATTGCCCCCGGTTCGCTTTTTCGTAGTGTTGCGACAAGTTCACCATCGCCCCTTTAGGATAAAATTCCTTTTCCACCAGGTACAACCACAACGAACGGAAAGGATCATTTGGATCGTCTTGATAAAACGCCTGCAGATCATCCTGCGCTAACTTATACCGACCACCGTAATACAACGCGATGCCACGGTTAAGACGCGCGTAATTGTAAGTTGGATCAAGCTCTAATACAGAATCAAACGCTTCATAGGCGGCATCAAAATTGCCAACCTGTGTGAAGTAAATTCCCAGATAATTAAAAATCTCTGGAATATTAGGCCGAATAGATAAGGCAACAGAAAAATCATTCCGTGCCAAAGCCCTTAGCCCGAGACTATCATACAGCACACCTCTCTCATATAAAAGCTGTGCGTACTCATCTTCTGTCAATGACCGACTCGCAAGAATCTGTTCCATACGAGCCAGAATGACTTCTTGTTGCAATGAAGGTTGTAACGGAATAGCAAAAACTTCGTTTTTACGCCAATCCTTGCTGCTGCATCCTGCCAAAAGAAGTATTGCTACAGCATAACACCAGCGCAGAAAAAGATTCATTTCCTACTCCCGAAAGTCAGACATTGATTAAGAATGCCCTATCACCCATATTGCATTTATTGGGCCTCCTGCCCTGAGTCTATAAACGGCGCTTTTTTACAAGACGCCGTTTATAACATCAAATTTATTCTGCTGATTGTGGAGCCAGTGGTGTATCCTCGGCAATTACGCCGACTGTCGCTTCTTTAATACTCAGGCGAACACGACCCTGGCGATCAATTTCCAGAACTTTAACTGAGACTTCCTGACCAACCTGCAAATAGTCAGCCACTTTCTCAACACGCTTATCAGCAATCTGAGAAATATGTACCAGACCTTCTTTACCACCACCGATAGCAACAAACGCGCCAAAATCAACGATGCGGGTTACTTTACCAATGTAAACACGAGCAACTTCGATTTCAGCAGTGATTTCTTCAATGCGACTGATGGCATGTTTTGCTTTTTCACCATCAGTTGCAGCAATTTTCACTGTGCCATCATCTTCAATCTCAATGGTAGTACCAGTTTCTTCTGTCAGTGCACGGATAACTGAACCACCTTTACCGATAACATCTTTGATCTTATCAGGATTGATCTTAATGGTATGAATACGTGGTGCAAATTCAGAAATATCATTACGTGGGCTGTTAATTGCCTGTTCCATTACACTCAGGATATGCAAACGCGCACCTTTTGCCTGATTCAGAGCAATTTGCATAATTTCACGGGTAATGCCTTCAATTTTGATGTCCATTTGCAGCGCGCTGATACCTTCACAGCTACCCGCTACTTTAAAGTCCATGTCTCCCAAATGATCTTCATCACCCAAGATGTCAGACAGAACAACAAAATTATCGCCTTCTTTCACTAACCCCATTGCAATACCAGCAACAGCAGCTTTAATCGGCACACCCGCGTCCATTAACGCAAGAGATGCCCCACAAACAGATGCCATTGAAGACGAGCCGTTTGATTCCGTGATTTCAGAAACAACCCGAACGGTATATGGGAATTCGTTAGCTTTTGGCATAACTGCCGCCACACTACGTTTAGCCAGACGACCATGACCAATTTCACGACGTTTTGGTGAACCCATCATACCTGTTTCACCAACAGAATATGGTGGGAAGTTGTAGTGCAATAGGAAACGATCTGTACGCTCTCCCATCAACTCGTCAATGATCTGTGCATCACGTTCCGTACCCAAAGTCGCAGTAACCAAAGCCTGAGTTTCACCACGGGTAAACAGCGCAGAGCCATGAGTTCGGGGCAGAACACCAGTACGTACATCCAATGCACGCACCATATCTTTTTCACGACCATCAATACGTGGTTCACCACACAAGACTCGGCTACGAACAACTTTTTTCTCTAAGCTACCCAAAATTTCATGGATTTCAGCTTCTTCTAAAGCCTCATCCTGTTCCAACAGCGCTGCCGTAACTTCCTCTTTGATAGCATCAACCTGAGCATAACGCTCCTGTTTTTCAGTGATACGATAAGCATCACCCAGACGGCCTTCTGCCAATTCAGCTACACGGTCATGCAACGCTTGATTAACAGGTTCTGGCACCCAATTCCATTTTTCTTTGCCTGCTTCCGCAGCCAACGCATTAATGTTATCAATAACCACCTGTTGTTGATCATGGCCGAATACTACCGCACCTAACATTTGCTCTTCAGTTAAAATGTCTGCTTCAGACTCAACCATCAGAACAGCACCAGCAGTACCTGAAACCACCAGATCCAAACGGCTATTTTTCAGCTCATCACTGGTTGGGTTCAGCACATACTGATCATTAATATAACCAACACGAGCAGCGCCAATTGGGCCATTGAACGGGATACCAGATAGTGCCAACGCAGCAGAAGCACCGATCATTGCAACAATATCTGGGTTAACTTGCGGGTTAACAGAAACAACTGTTGCTACAATCTGCACCTCGTTCAGGAAACCTTCCGGGAACAGAGGACGCAGAGGACGATCAATCAAACGAGCGACTAACGTTTCTCCTTCACCAGGACGACCTTCACGACGAAAGAAGCTGCCTGGAACACGACCAGCAGCATAAGTACGCTCCTGATAGTTAACAGTCAGTGGAAAGAAATCCTGACCTTCTTTTACTTTCTTTTGGCCAACAACAGTGACAAATACAGCCGTGTCATCCATATTGACCATGACAGCAGCTGTGGCCTGGCGGGCCATCATACCTGTTTCGATAGCAACGGTATGTTGACCATATTGAAATTTACGAACAATCGGATTCAGCAAAATAATATCCTTTCGTTAATACTGCCTTTTATATTCAGCAGACAACAATGAATGATCTCTCCATGCCACATCCTCGCGACTAACGACAGGTCTTACTCCCTTAAGCACTCTCATTAGCCGCGCGAACCTCTGTAACTGAAGAGCCTTAACAAAAACCACCACCAGCATTTTTGTGCTGTTATCTATGATGGCTTCTCAGAAGAAAAGGGGCCATATATGGCCCCTTTCCACTGAAACTTGCTTGATTAGCGACGCAGGCCAAGACGCCCAATCAGCGCAGTGTAACTTGTTACATTTTTACGCTTCAGATAGTCCAAAAGTTTACGACGCTGAGAAACCATGCGCAGCAGACCACGACGGCTGTGGTGATCCTTTTTGTGCTCTGAAAAATGGCCTTGCAAGTGGTTAATTTGTGCAGTTAACAAAGCAATCTGTACTTCACTAGAGCCACTGTCATTCGCATCACGACCAAATTCAGCAATAATTTGCGCTTTTGCTTCAGTACTTAGAGACATATTACAACTCCAAAAATATATAAACTAAAATTACAGGTGCCGATCTCTAATTCAGCCACCCAACATATAACTGCGCCATTCTACGCTGCAAATAAGTTAAGCGCAAGATAACCCAAAATACCCTAATCCCGGCTTTCAACAACTAAACGGCGGGGAGCAACAAGCCCATCATCATTGATAACAGCAATGCCAATGAATTTTCGTTCATCACCTTCAGTTACACGTACCATACTTTCAACTAAAGCTGGGGATTTGGCACTGCGCACCGCCTGACCTTGTTTAAAATAAGCCGCAACTACTGGAATCAAATTAACCTCTGGGAAATGAGCAATTGCACTATCCATTGGTAATAGTAATGAATCAATTAATTCGCCCACAGGTATTTCCTGATCTTTGGCTTGCTGTTGTAATTCATATAATTGCTCAAGTGTCACCATGCGATCATTTGGATAATTCGCTACCTGTAAACGTCTTAAATAAATAACGTGGGCACCACAGCCTAATAATTCACCTAAGTCATCAATAATAGTGCGAATATAAGTGCCTTTCGAACAGTGTATTTCCAATTCCAGTTCATCATCTTCCCAACGGATAAACTGTAATTCATAGACTGTAATTGGCCGTGCTTCGCGTTCTACCTCAATACCCTGACGAGCATACTCATACAATGGTTTTCCCTGATATTTCAGTGCAGAATACATGGAAGGAATTTGCATGATATCACCAAGGAATTTATCCAAAGCTGCATCAAGTTGAACCTGACTTAGCTGGATTGCCCTTTCACTGATGATTTGCCCGTGTGAATCAGATGTGTCAGTTCGCTGACCAAGACGAGCTATCACTCGATAACGCTTGTCAGAATCAAGTAAGAACTGGGAAAACTTCGTCGCTTCACCAAGGCAAACCGGTAGCATACCGGTTGCCAGTGGATCCAACGCGCCAGTGTGACCAGCTTTGCTAGCGTTGAAAATACGTTTTACTTTTTGTAACGCATCATTAGAAGAAATATCCTGCGGCTTATCCAGTAACAACACACCATGTATATCACGACCACGACGACGATGCCCCATTACTTCTCCTCTTTGTGATCCGCAGAAGCCCGGCGCTGTTCATCATTCTTTACAACATTAGTAACCAGATTGGACATCCTCATCCCCTCTACCAGGGAATTATCGTAGGAGAAAGTCAGTTCTGGTACGACACGCAAACGCATTGCTTTACCCAACAGAGAGCGAATAAAACCAGAAGCTTCATTCAATGCCTTAATACCATTCTTTACCACATCGGAATCATGTTCTTCAGTCAACACATTCAGAAAAGTGACGAATACTTTGGCATAAGCCAAATCACGAGAAACTTCAACGCCAGAAACAGTCGCCATACCGATTCGGGGATCTTTCACTTCTCGCTGTAAAATGATGGCAATCTCTTTTTGCATTTCCTGTGCAACGCGCTGAGTACGACTGAATTCTCTTGCCATTGTTATATCTCCTGACATTTGGGGGGCAAAAGCCCCCCAATAATGAAATTAACCAGTGGTAGGAATTAAGCGATAGATCGTTTAACTTCAATAACTTCAAATACTTCGATCATGTCACCAACACGAACATCGTTGTAGTTCTTAACACCGATACCACATTCCATGCCATTACGGACTTCGTTAACGTCATCTTTAAAGCGGCGAAGGGATTCCAATTCACCTTCATAAATCACTACGTTATCACGCAACACGCGAATTGGATTATTACGTTTAATAGTACCTTCAGTCACCATACAACCTGCAATCGCACCAAATTTCGGTGATTTAAACACATCACGAACTTCTGCTAGTCCTATGATCTGCTGTTTATATTCAGGCGCCAGCATACCACTCATTGCCTGTTTAACCTCATCAATCAGGCTATAGATAACAGAGTAATAACGCAGATCCAAACTTTCATTTTCAACAACTCGGCGTGCAGAAGCATCGGCGCGAACATTGAAGCCTAGAATAATTGCATTAGAAGCAGCAGCCAGTGTTGCATCAGTTTCAGTAATACCACCTACGCCAGAGCCGATGATTTTCACTTTCACTTCATCAGTAGACAATTGTTCCAATGCTTCGCGGATCGCTTCACATGATCCCTGAACATCAGATTTCAGAACAATATTCAATTCAGAAACTTCACCTTCTTCCATGTTAGCAAACATGTTTTCCAGTTTAGATTTCTGCTGGCGAGCCAGTTTGACCTCACGGAATTTACCCTGACGATACAGAGCAACTTCACGAGCTTTCTTCTCATCACGTACAACCGTTGCTTCATCACCAGCCGCAGGTACGTTGGATAAGCCAAGGATTTCCACTGGAATAGATGGCCCCGCAGAGAACACTTCACGACCTAGCTCGTCACGCATTGCCCGAACTCGTCCATATTCAAAGCCACAAAGTACTATATCACCTTTGTTCAAAGTACCTTCCTGAACCAGCACTGTCGCGACCGGACCACGGCCTTTATCCAAGAATGATTCGATAACAACGCCGCTTGCCATACCAGAACGGACTGCTTTTAGTTCAAGAACTTCAGCTTGAAGTAAGATTGCGTCCAGCAATTCATCAATACCAATACCCGCTTTAGCGGATACATTGATAAACTGAGTTTCACCACCCCATTCTTCAGGCTGAACACCGTGCTGAGAAAGCTCACTCTTCACGCGATCCGGATCAGCTTCTGGTTTGTCGATCTTGTTAACCGCAACAACTACAGGCACATTCGCTGCTTTTGCATGCTGAATAGCTTCGATAGTCTGAGGCATCACGCCATCATCAGCAGCAACAACCAGGACCACGATGTCGGTAGCTTTTGCACCGCGTGCACGCATTGAAGTAAATGCAGCATGCCCTGGGGTATCCAAGAAAGTAATCATGCCACTTTCAGTTTCAACATGGTAAGCACCGATATGCTGAGTAATACCACCAGCCTCACCAGAAGCAACTTTCGTAGAACGAATATAATCCAGCAGAGAAGTTTTACCGTGGTCAACGTGACCCATGATGGTCACAACCGGCGCACGCGATTCAGCAACAGCTTCACCTATATCGCGGTCGCTCATCAGCGCTTCTTCCAGCTCATTCTCACGACGCAGGATAACTTTATGACCCATTTCTTCAGCAACCAGCTGTGCAGTTTCCTGATCGATCACCTGGTTGATAGTTGCCATTGCACCCATTTTCATCATGGCTTTGATGACCTGAGAACCTTTGACAGCCATTTTATTCGCCAATTCAGCAACTGTAATAGTTTCACCGATCACAACATCACGGTTAACAGCAGCTACAGGCTTATTGAAGCTTTGTTGCAATGTACTGGTTTTACGTTGCTTGCCTTTTGTACGACCAACTGCACGGGCTTCTTCACGATCTGCTTTAGATTCAGAATGTTTATTATTTTTCTTCTGGCGAGTAGCCTTACCACTACGACTGCGGGCACGACGATCACCTTCAACTTTAGCATCATTTTCGTCTTCTGCTGCACGGGCATGACGGGAGGTAGTGACATGATAATCATCGCTATCAATGGAATCTGAATCACTTGACCACTTATCCTGATTCTCTTCAGCCATACGACGAGCTTCCTCAGCAACGCGTTTAGCTTCTTCCTCTACCTTACGACGCATCTCTTCTTCTGCTTTACGCTTAAGATCGGCAGCTTCTGCTTCACGGCGTGCTTTTTCACTTTGAGTTGTTTTATCAGTCTGTGCTGGTTTTTGTTTATGTTCGGTATGTTGATTGGTCACTTTTTCATTTTCCGCTGCCGGGCGCTTAGCTTTTTCAGCTGCTTCACGTTTGGCCTTGTCTTCTGCCTCACGTTTAGCCTGCTCTTCAGCGAGTTTCTTCGCTGCTGTTTCAGCTTCGCGTTGCGCTTTTTCTTCTGCTTCGCGCCGTGCTTGCTCTTCCGCTTCACGCTTCGCCTGATCTTCCGCTTTAGCCTGTTCAACTGCATCACGGTTCACATATGTACGCTTTTTGCGGACCTCAACGGCTACCGGTTTGCTTTTACCATCGGTGCCTGAAACATTCAACGTACTACGTGTCTTACGCTGCAATGTTAATTTATCGGGTTTACCAGCTGAACCACCTTGTTCGCGGTTCAAATGTGCCAGTAAAGCTTCTTTTTCTTTCTGGGAGACAAAATCAGTTTCGGTTTTTTTAATCCCTGCATCAGCAAATTGCTGTACCAGGCGATCAACCGAAGTCTGTATCTCTTCTGCCAGTGATTTTACGGTTACATCTGTCATGCTGTTCCTTCCTGCTACGGTTTATTACGCATCATCGCCAAACCAACAGATATTTCGGGCAGCCATGATGAACTCGCCTGTTTTCTCATCATTCAAACCTTCAATATCAGATAGGTCGTCGATACCCTGCTCGGCAAGATCTTCCAGCGTATAGATGCCACGGGCAGCCAGGTCAAATGCCAGAGTACGATTCATACCAGTCAGATTTAACAACTCTTCAGTTGGTTGTTTATCACTGAGGCTTTCTTTCTGAGCCAGTTCCAGAGTAGTTAAAGCAGCTTTCGCACGTTCACGCAGGACTTCGATAGTTTCCTCATCAAGGCCTTCAATTTCCAGAAGTTCCTTAATTGGTACATAGGCCAATTCTTCCAGAGTTGAGAACCCTTCTTCGACTAGAACGGTAGCAAATTCTTCATCAATATCGAGATGCTTAGTGAATGTATCAATAGAAGCATGAGCTTCTGCCTGATGTTTTGCTTGTAACTCTTCAGCAGTCATGACATTTAATTCCCATTTGTCATCACCACGGTGTTTTTTCAACAACTGCGCCGCCAGGCGCACATTTTGACCATTACGGCCAATAGCCTGCGCTAAGTTGTTGCTTTCAACGGCAACATCCATCGTACACTTGTCTTCGTCGACAACAATAGATGCAACATCAGCCGGAGCCATAGCATTAATGACAAACTGAACAGGATTATCATCCCACAGTACGATATCGATTCGTTCGCCGCCCAGTTCACTGGAAACAGCCTGTACTCGCGCACCACGCATGCCAACGCAAGCACCTACCGGATCGATACGCTTGTCATTCGTTTTTACTGCAATCTTAGCGCGAGAGCCCGGATCTCGGGCAGCAGCTTTAATTTCAATTAGCTCCTCACCAATTTCCGGAACCTCAATACGGAACAGTTCAACCAGCATTTCCGGGCGGGAACGACTGACAAACAGTTGCGCACCTCGCGCTTCAGGACGAACATCATACAGTACACCACGCACTCGGTCACCTGGGCGGAAATTTTCCCTTGGTAACATATCTTCGCGAAGGATAACGGCTTCAGCATTATTGCCCAAATCAAGAGTGATATTCTCACGATTGACTTTCTTAACTACACTGGTGATGATCTCACCTTGCTGTTCGCGAAACTGGTCAACAACCATAGCGCGCTCAGCCTCACGTACTTTTTGTACAATAACCTGTTTAGCGGTTTGCGTTGTAATACGATCAAACGTTACTGATTCAATTTGATCTTCGGTATAGCTACCCAAATCGATTTCAGGCTCTTCAAATCTAGCCGCTTCCAGCGTAATTTCACGAGTCGGCTGAGTCACTTCTTCAACAACTAACCAACGGCGGAAAGTGTCAAAATCGCCAGATTTACGGTCAATGCTGACACGAACATCAATATCTTGTTCATATTTTTTCTTGGTGGCTGTGGCCAATGCTGTTTCCAGCGCCTCGAAGATCTTTTCGCGTGGAAGGGATTTTTCGTTGGAAACCGCTTCCACAACAGCCAGAATTTCTTTATTCATCCTAGTTGCCTCATCCGAACTTTAAAAGTGGGGTACCAGGTTCGCTTTCTGGATGTTGCTCAGTGCGAACACTTCATCTTTTCCATCCACCGTAACCGTGATAATTTCGCCGTCGACAGTTTTGATAATGCCCAGCCATTTCCGACGGTTTTGCATTGCTATACGTAAAACCAGACTGACTTCCTCACCAATAAAACGCTGGTAATGTTCAGCAGTGAACAATGGACGCTCTAAGCCAGGTGAAGAAATTTCCAGGTTATAAAGCACTGAGATAGGATCTTCGACATCCAATACCGCACTGACCTGGTGGCTAACATCAGCACAATCATCAACAGTGATACCATTCTCACTATCAATATAAATCCGCAATGTAGAAACACGTGCACGAATAAACTCCAAGCCGACTAACTCAAAGCCTAAAGCTTCAACTGGTGCTGAAATCATCGCTGTTAATTTTTGCTCTAATGTGGACAAGCCCACCCCCAAGACATAAAAAAAGGGCTAATTAGCCCAGTAGTTCTGTTGTCAAATAACAAAAAACCCCGAAATTCGGGGCTTTATGCAACTGGACCCTATTTGCTGCCAGTGGCTTCAACCACTCACTTCATGCCCCTTTAAATCAGAACCAATATTTCAAATATTGCTGAATTATTTCGTTCAAAAAGGTGCATCTTAATTTAAGAAGTGGTTGCGGGAGCCGGATTTGAACCGACGACCTTCGGGTTATGAGCCCGACGAGCTACCATGCTGCTCCATCCCGCGTTCGAAAACGTGGCAAATATTACGCCGATAGCTGCAAAAACGCAAGCTATCCGAATAATGGTACCGAGGACGGGACTTGAACCCGTAAGCCCTAGTGTGGGCACTACCACCTCAAGGTAGCGTGTCTACCAATTTCACCACCTCGGCACTACTATGAGGTTATCGCTGATTAAACAACCCCATTTCAATTCTTTCTTGTGACGATTACTGCGGAATATCACTATTTGGTACTGCTGGGGCCGTCGGAGTCTCCATCGGTTTGTCAGCTTTAACAGGCTCGCCAATGTTCTCCCATTTACTGCCTACACCCGTTTGGTTACTTGTCATATTTCCAAGCACCAAACTAATAATAAAAAACAGAGTGGCGAAAAGCGCAGTCATACGAGTCATAAAGTTACCAGAGCCCGATGAACCAAACAGCGTTGCAGAGGCACCCGCACCAAAGGAAGCACCCATATCAGCACCTTTACCCTGCTGTAGCATAACCAAGGCAATTAGCCCTATAGCAACTAGCAAGAAAACAACTAAAAGAGCTTCATACATATGTCGTACCTATGTCCTCGTGGGGTTTACCACGGTTTACGTGGCTACCTTATACTGCATCACCCACTCAAACAGGCTAATCACCTGACCGAGTGGGTCTGAATACTAACCAAACCACATCTGATACGCAAGGTTAATTTCAATAATCAGAATTACTTGAAGAAAAAAACAACAAATTAACCAGCGTGTTTCACTGCATCAGCAATACGATGGGCCAAAGCAGTGACTTGTACATCATCTTCACCCTCTACCATGACGCGAATCAATGGCTCAGTACCAGATTTACGTAACAATACCCGTCCACGGCCATTTAATTCAGCTTCAACAGATTTAGTAGTATTCATTACGCTTTCCGATTTAAGTGGATCGTGTGAACCGGAGAAACGAACATTTACCAGCACCTGCGGCAAAAGTTTCATACCACTACACAGATCGTGCAAACTCATATGGTTACGTACCATAGCACTCAGAATCTGAAGGCCAGCAACAATGCCGTCACCCGTAGTTGTTTTATCCAGTAAGATAACATGACCAGAGTTTTCGGCCCCTAAACGCCAGCCTTCTTCCTGCAATTTTTCCAGCACATAACGGTCACCCACTTTAGTACGCAAAAATGGGATACCAAGCTGCTTCAATGCTAACTCCAATCCCATATTACTCATCAGCGTACCAACAACGCCACCACGCAGTTGTCCTTGTCTCAATGCTTCACGGGCAATAATATAAAGGATCTGGTCGCCATCAACTTTCTGTCCCAAATGGTCAACCATAATAACGCGATCACCATCACCATCAAATGCCAAGCCAACATCTGCTTTCTCTTCTACAACACGTTGTTGCAACAAACGAACATCGGTAGCACCGCACTTTTCATTAATATTGATACCGTTTGGTTCACAGCCAATCGTCACAACATCAGCCCCTAGTTCTCTGAGTACATTTGGAGCAATGTGGTAAGTCGCACCGTTAGCGCAATCAAGTACAATTTTCAATCCATTAAGATTTTGCTCACTTGGAAATGTACCTTTACAGAATTCGATATAACGACCAGCAGCATCAACAATACGATTTGCGCGCCCTAACTCTGCGGATTCCACACAAGTCAGTGGCTTTTCCATTTCAGCCTCAATCGCTTCTTCCACATCATCCGGCAGTTTCGTACCATCAATAGAGAAGAATTTAATACCGTTATCATAATAAGGATTATGAGAAGCAGAGATAACAATTCCAGCTTCAGCACGGAAAGTTCGGGTCAGATAAGCAACAGCAGGTGTTGGCATAGGACCAGTGAACGAAGCAGATAAACCAGCCGCAGCTAAACCTGCTTCTAAAGAAGATTCCAGCATATAGCCAGAAATACGGGTATCTTTACCGATAATGATCTTACGAGAACCATGACGAGCCAGTACCTTACCCGCAGCCCAACCAAGCTTTAACACAAAATCTGGCGTAATTGGGCTATCGCCCACTTTGCCACGGATACCATCGGTACCAAAATATTTGCGGTTACTCATAATTTCTTTTCTTCCTTCGCTGAAAGTGTTGCTCCGACAATGTGCATTGCCTGCACGGTTTCTTTGACATCATGTACCCGGATAATTTGCGCTCCTTGCATAGCAGCGATAACTGCGCAAGCTACACTACCGATAACCCTTTCTTGTGGCGGCACATGAAGCAACTGACCTATCATAGATTTACGTGACATTCCTGCTAGCACAGGTAAACCAAATTGATGAAATTGGTTTAAATGTGCCAGTAACTGATAATTATGCGTCAAGTTCTTGCCAAAACCGAAGCCAGGATCAAGAACAAGTTTATCTTTTGTTATCCCTGCCATCACACAACGTTTAATTTGCTCAGTAAAAAATTGGTTCACTTCTATTAACAAATTTTCATAATGTGGAGCATCCTGCATAGTACGTGGTTGGCCTTTCATATGCATCAAGCAAACGGGTAAGCCAGATTTAGCTACGCTTTCCAAAGCACTAGGCTCTTGTAATGCACGAATATCGTTAATCAAATGGGCGCCAGCTTTTGCTGACTCACTCATCACCAATGCTTTCGAGGTATCAACAGAAATCCAGATATTAAATCGTTGAGCTAAAGCCTCAACAACCGGAACAACACGATCCACTTCTTCTTGTTCACTAACTTCATCAGCTCCCGGACGGGTAGATTCCCCACCGATATCAATGATCGCAGCGCCTTCATTAATCATCTTCTCAGCATGTTGTAAGGCCATATCCAGAGTATTATGAGCCCTACCATCAGAAAATGAATCTGGAGTCACATTCAAAATACCCATTACTTGTGGGCGGGAAAGATCGAGAACATTGTCTCTGGCTCTGAGTTTCATGTTAGGTTACCTTCAATGTCAAAACCCCAGGACTTACCTGGGGTTTCATGAATATCAAATCAGACTACGAAACAATGGAACAATTACTGATCTTTATTTCCTGACTGCCCTACTTGCTCACCACCTTGCGCCAATGTATTGATATCATCAGTTGGTTTTGCAGCCTGTGGAGGAGGTGTATTACCTGTTGAGCGACTGCTATTACTGCTGCCGCTATCACTTTCCCATCCTGCTGGTGGACGAACATTTGTACGATTCATTAAGTCATCAATCTGGGGAGCATCAATAGTCTCGTACTTCATCAATGCATCTTTCATCGAATGCAGAATATCAAGGTTGTTCATCAGAATCTGACGAGCACGTTGATAGTTATGATCGATAATTGCCTTAACTTCCTGATCAATAAGACGAGCAGTTTCATCAGACATGTGTTTAGCTTTAGCAACTGAACGGCCAAGGAACACTTCTCCTTCTTCCTCTGCATAGAGTAATGGGCCAAGTTTTTCCGAGAACCCCCACTGAGTTACCATGTTACGGGCAATTGATGTCGCCACTTTGATATCGTTAGATGCACCAGTAGAAACGCTGTCTGGGCCATAAATAATCTCTTCCGCCAGACGACCTCCATATAAGGTTGAAATCTGGCTTTCCAACTTCTGGCGACTAGCGCTGATCTGATCGCCTTCCGGTAGGAAAAAAGTCACACCCAAAGCGCGACCTCGCGGAATAATGGTAACTTTATGAACAGGATCATGCTCAGGAACCAGACGGCCAATAATGGCATGGCCTGCTTCATGATAAGCAGTTGATTCTTTTTGCTCTTCCGTCATCACCATAGAGCGGCGTTCTGCGCCCATCATGATTTTGTCTTTCGCTTTTTCGAATTCAACCATAGAAACTACGCGTCTGTTACCACGGGCAGCAAACAAAGCAGCTTCGTTCACTAGGTTAGCCAAATCAGCACCAGAGAATCCAGGAGTACCGCGAGCAATGACAGAAGCATCAACATCAGTATCCAGAGGAACCCGGCGCATATGAACCTTCAGAATCTGCTCGCGACCACGTACGTCTGGCAAACCAACAACAACCTGACGGTCAAAACGACCAGGACGCAACAACGCAGGATCAAGTACGTCGGGACGGTTAGTCGCGGCAATAACGATAATACCCTCATTGCCTTCAAAACCATCCATCTCAACTAGCATCTGGTTCAGAGTCTGCTCACGTTCATCATGACCCCCACCCAAACCAGCACCACGCTGACGGCCCACCGCATCAATCTCATCAATAAAGATGATACAAGGTGCTGCTTTCTTCGCCTGCTCGAACATATCACGAACACGGGATGCGCCAACACCAACAAACATTTCAACAAAGTCAGAACCAGAGATAGTAAAGAACGGCACTTTCGCTTCACCAGCAATTGCTTTTGCCAGTAAAGTCTTACCCGTACCCGGAGGCCCAACCATCAGAATACCTTTCGGAATTTTTCCACCTAACTTCTGGAAGCGGCCTGGTTCTCGCAGATATTCCACCAGTTCACCAACTTCTTCTTTCGCTTCGTCGCAACCAGCAACATCAGCAAAAGTGGTTTTAATCTGATCTTCTGTCAGCATACGGGCCTTGCTTTTACCAAAAGACATTGCCCCTTTACCGCCACCACCCTGCATCTGACGCATAAAGAAAATCCAGACCCCAATAAGCAGTAACATCGGGAACCAGGAAATGAAAATAGAAGTTAGCAGACTTGGTTCCTCTGGGGGTTCACCAACCACTTTTACGTTTTTATTCAGTAACGTATCTAGCAGTTTTTCATCCTGTACTGGTAGGTAAGTGGTGTATCTGCTGTTATCTTTCCTACTAACGTTAATTTCACGACCTGTGATACGAACTTCGCGCACCTGATCCTGGGCTAATTCATTGATGAAGGTAGAGTAATCCACCCTACGACTATTGGAATCGCTGGGACCAAAACTCTGGAATAACGACATCAGCACAACTGCGATAACTAACCAGAGAATCAGGTTTTTCGCCATGTCACTCAAGGGATTAACCTCATATTACAACTGTGTTAACAAATAGCATTCAGGGTACTATAGTTTCCGCCCTGTCGCTACAATGTATACTTCACGCGATCGGGCCCGCGAAGCGTCTGGCTTACGAATTTTCACGTTCGTAAATAGGGAGCGCATTTCCCTCAGGTATTCATCAAAGCCCTCTCCCTGAAACACTTTGACAATAAAACTCCCCCCAGGGGCCAGCACATCACGACACATATCTAACGCCAATTCAACCAGATACATGGATCGAGGAATATCGACCGCAGGTGTTCCGCTCATATTGGGTGCCATATCCGACATGACGACCTGGACTTTGTTATCACCAACTCGTTCAAGCAATGTTTTCAATACAAGTTCATCACGAAAATCACCCTGAAGGAAATCGACGCCAACAATGGGATCCATCGGTAAAAGATCACAGGCAATCACTCGCCCATTATCACTAATTTGACTCACTGCGTACTGAGACCATCCACCAGGAGCTGCGCCTAAATCGACAACGGTCATGCCAGGCTTAAAAATTTTGTCACTTTGTTGAATTTCATCAAGTTTAAACCAAGCGCGAGAACGAAGCCCTTTTTTCTGTGCTTGCAGAACATATTTATCACTAAAGTGTTCTTGTAACCAGCGACTGGAGCTTGCCGAACGTTTTTTATTGGCCATTGTCCTTTCCAACTATACTACGAATAAAGAGCCAGATATCTATTGCTCCATACACCAAAACCACAACACACTATTTATGGTGATAGAGATGAGATGGCGGTAGAATGTCTCGTTTTCAATCCTAACTAAGCAAAAAAACAATGGCCCTTAACAAAAAACAAGTACAACACCTGAAAAGTCTCGCTCACCCGCTAAAACCTGTCGTCATGATTGGTAATAACGGCCTGACCGAGGGTGTGTTGGCCGAAATTGAACAAACGCTGTCACACCATGAGCTTATCAAAGTCAAAATCGCAGGCGAAGATCGCGAAACCAAAAATTTGATCGCCGATGCAATTGTCCGCGAGACCGGTGCATATAATGTGCAAATTATCGGTAAAACTCTAGTTCTTTACCGCCAATCGGAAGAACGCAAAATTATTTTACCTAAATAATCAAACCACATTTATATAAAATGCGGTGCGCATATTATGATAAAAAAGGCCATATTCGGCCTTTTTTACTTTTCCACGATCCTTATGTAACTTTACCTAACGTAAATCAATAGCAACAGGCCAATCCCGAAGTTAAATATATTCAACTTTCAGGATTTCATATTCAACTTCACCACCTGGTGTTTTGATAATAACAACGTCATCAACTTCTTTACCTATCAAACCACGGGCAATTGGTGAATTCACTGAGATTAAATTTTCTTTAATATCCGCCTCATCATCACCCACAATCCGGTAAGTCTGCTCTTCATCAGTATTAACATTCAAAACCGTAACTGTAGTCCCAAAAATAACACGTCCAGCCTTGGGCATCTTTGTGACATCAATCACTTGTGCATTAGAAAGTTTAGCTTCGATTTCCTGAATACGGCCTTCGCAGAAACCTTGTTGTTCACGAGCAGCATGATACTCAGCGTTTTCTTTCAGATCACCATGTTCACGCGCTTCAGCAATGTCTGAAATAATTTTTGGACGACGTACGTTCTTTAGATAATCTAGCTCTTCGCGCAACTTATCCGCGCCACGTACCGTCATTGGAATCTGTTTCATTTATTAATCCTCTAAATCTTTTCTGAGCAAAAAACCAGCATCATCCTGATGTTTTCAGATAACAGCACAATGAGCACACCTTATCGGGCGGGCTTACAGACAATAAACAATAGTGCAAACCATAGGACTACCCAGAGTTCACAATCATATTTTACATATTAATATATCATTCTAACGTAGACTTGGTGATGGGTCATCGTTTACTTTTCCCCACTTTGCGCCTTAGTATTGTGGTATGTCTACATCCATATGCGAAATTTATGTCCTTCTTTAAAATTGCCGGCAGATTAATTTGCGTTACCGCTCTGTATCTAACTACACCCAACGCAAACGCCACACCTGTTGAGGAATATACGCAATATCTGCCTGATGGTACTAATCTGGCGTTAATCGCTCAAAAAGCGGGTAGCAGTACCCCGTTAATTGATTATCACGGGCAACAAATGGCTCTACCAGCAAGTACGCTGAAAGTTGTCACAGCTCTTGCAGCATTGTTACAACTGGGTAAAGATTATCGCTTTATCACCACACTGGAAAGTCACGGAAAAATTTCAAACGGCGTCCTGAGAGGGAATTTGATTGCTCGTTTTGTCGGAGATCCGACACTGACCCGTCAACAACTTCGCAATATGGTCACAGTTCTGAAACAATCTGGCGTGGAAAAAATTGACGGCGATCTTCTGATAGATGTTTCCACCTTTGCCAGCCACGATAAAGCTCCCGGTTGGGTATGGAATGACATGACCCAATGTTTCAGCGCTCCCCCTGCTGCCGCAATTGTAGATCGAAATTGTTTTTCAGTTTCGCTATATAGTGCTGAACGCCCCGGTGATACTGCATTTATCCGCGTAGCATCCTTTTATCCCGTAAATATGTTCAGCGAAGTTAAAACGTTGGCAAAAGGCTCTCCTGAAAGCCAGTACTGCGAACTGGACGTCGTTCCCGGAGAACTGAACCGTTTTACTCTTACCGGATGCCTTACTCAACGTAGTGAACCGTTGCCACTGGCTTTCGCGATTCAAAATGGTACCAGCTATGCGGGGGCAATCCTCAAAAATGAATTGCAAATTGCAGGAATTGAAATCACAGGTAATCTTAAACGCCAAAGTTTACCAACTGAACCGGGAAAAGTTCTGGCTCAAAATCAATCAGCACCATTACATGATCTGCTGAAAGTCATGCTAAAAAAATCTGACAATATGATTGCTGATACCGTATTTCGGACAATAGGCCGACAACACTTTGATATACCAGGAACCTGGCGTTCAGGCTCTGATGCGGTAAGGCAAGTATTAAAACAAAAAGCGGGTATCGATCTAGGAAATACCGTGATGGTGGATGGCTCAGGATTATCCCGCCATAATCTGATTACTCCAGCAACCATGATGGAAGTATTACAGTTTATTGCTCAACATGATCAAGAATTAGATTTTATTTCCATGCTGCCATTAGCGGGTCATGATGGCACATTAAGATACCGAGGAGGGCTGGACGAAGCAGGAGTAAACGGAAAAGTTTCGGCTAAAACCGGTGCCCTGCAAGGAGTTTATAACTTAGCTGGCTTTATAACCACTGCTAGCGGTCAACAAGTTGCTTTCGTACAATTTATTTCTGCTTACGCCGTACCGCCAAAAGAGCATCGCAACCGTCGGGCCCCTTTGATTCGATTCGAAAGCAGGCTGTATAAAGATTTATACCAACACAACTGATAAAATTGGCGCCACAAAGATGGCGCCCTTAGCTATGATGAGAAAGTGAAAAAATCAGTGTTTGTAAATAACTTCAACGCCTTCATCGTCATCTTCGTCCCAATCGTCATCCCAGTCATCGTCTATTTCCGAAACCTGTTCCAATTGCTTCTTATGGTAGTCATCCCACATGAATTCAACTTTCTCAGGCTGAGCTTCACCTTCTGTTCTGCTCATATTACGAGGCTGAGTTTTCATAAACTCCATAATATCCCAGCAAAGCGCTTTAACTCCCAGGCGATTTATCGCTGAGATCACATAAAAGTCGCCTTCCCAACCCAATTCATCAGCAATAGCTTGGGCACGCTGTCTAGCTTCTTCTGGCTCCAACAGATCAACTTTATTGAACACCAACCAACGTGGTTTCTCTGCCAATTTTTCACTGTATTGCTGTAGCTCGTTGACAATAATCCGGGCATTTTCAACAGGATCTGATTCATCAACAGGACAAATATCGATTAAGTGCAGCAATACCCGGCAACGTTCCAGATGTTTCAAGAAGCGAATACCCAAGCCAGCGCCATCGGAAGCACCTTCAATGAGCCCTGGAATATCAGCCACAACGAAACTTTGTTCGTTATCCATCCTTACTACACCCAAGCTTGGTACCAGAGTGGTAAATGGATAATCTGCAACTTTTGGTTTAGCGGCAGAAACAGCACGGATAAAGGTGGATTTGCCTGCATTTGGCATCCCTAGCATACCAACATCTGCCAACAACATCAGTTCCAGCATCAATTCACGAGTTTCACCTGAAGTCCCCATCGTTCTTTGACGAGGGGCCCGGTTAACAGAAGATTTAAAGCGGGTATTGCCAAGCCCATGGAATCCACCTTTTGCTACCATTAGACGCTGTTCATGACGAATCATATCGCCTAAAACCTCACCGGTTGCTGCATCACGGACACGGGTCCCAACAGGGACTTTAATCGTGGTATCCTGACCACGCTTGCCTGTACAATCACGGCTTTGGCCATTTTGTCCACGTTCTGCCCGAAAGGATTTTTCAAAACGATAGTCAATCAGTGTATTGAGATTTTCATCTGCTAGCAGATAAACATCCCCACCATCCCCACCATCCCCACCGTCTGGCCCACCTTTCGGAATATATTTTTCACGACGGAAGCTGACACAACCATTGCCACCATCCCCTGCAACAACCAGTATTCTGGCTTCATCTACAAATTTCATATTTTTTCTCCGTATGATAGCCATTACAGTGCTGGACGGCCGTGTTACCCAGAGATGGCGTACTTTAGAATATAAAAAGCCCCGCAACACATGCAGGGCTTCTGATTCGGTTTATAACTCGAAAAACTTATTCAGCTTCGATGCTGATAAATTTGCGGTTTTTCGGGCCTTTAACTTCGAATTTAACTTTCCCGTCAGCTAATGCGAACAGGGTGTGATCACGACCACAACCAACGTTATCGCCAGCGTGGAATTTAGTACCACGTTGACGAACAATGATGCTGCCTGCTAATACAGACTCGCCACCAAAACGTTTTACACCCAGACGTTTGCTTTCAGAATCGCGGCCATTACGAGTTGAGCCGCCAGCCTTTTTGTGTGCCATTAATCTGCTCTCCTAAATCTTAAGCGATGCCAGTGATTTTAACATCGGTGAACCACTGACGGTGGCCTTGCTGCTTACGGCTGTGTTTACGACGACGAAACTTAACGATTTTAATTTTCTCGCCACGACCGTGGGCAACCACTTCAGCTTTGATTTTAACGCCTTCAACGACAGGAGCGCCGATTTTGATGTCATCACCATTAGCGACCATCAGAACCTGGTCAAACTCAACAGTTTCACCCGTTGCGATGTCCAGCTTTTCCAGGCGAATTGTTTGACCTTCGCTGACTCGGTGTTGTTTACCACCACTTTGGAAAACCGCGTACATATAAACTCCGCTTTCCGCACGCCCCCTTAAATATCATTCCAGAGCGCACTATAAATATTCATAATAGGGCGCGAATTCTACGCAAAAAAGCCTAAGAAGACAAGAGCAGAATTAGAGCAGATGATAAAAAAACACAGTTGCTGAATTGTCATTTATTTAGACTGTTTTTCGAGTACAATCAAGACACAGCAATAACTATTTTAATGTTAATATGAACATAACTCTGCATTAAAACCCATAGCCGAAAAAATATGAATTTAGAATCCATTATCAAGCTAACCGCTGATGATATGGCAGCGGTAAATGAAACCATTCTTAGTCAATTGAATTCTGACGTTACTCTTATCAATCAGTTGGGCTACTACATAATCAGTGGTGGTGGAAAACGCATTCGCCCAATCATTGCCATCCTGGCTAGCAGAGCATTGGGTTATCAGGGTGATAAGCATATTACTGTTGCTGCATTAATTGAATTTATCCACACAGCGACTCTGTTACATGATGATGTAGTGGATGAATCAGACATGCGACGTGGCAAAGCGACTGCCAATGCCATGTTTGGTAATGCAGCAAGCGTGCTGGTTGGTGATTTTATATACACGCGCTCTTTCCAGATGATGACAGCGCTTAACTCCATGCGAGTTCTTAAATTGATGTCAGAGGCAACCAATGTTATCGCTGAAGGCGAAGTTTTACAGTTGATGAACTGCAATGATCCAAATATTTCTGAAGATGATTATATGCGGGTGATTTACAGTAAAACAGCCCGATTGTTTGAAGTCGCCGCGCACTCTTCCGCAATTCTATCTAACGCCACCCCAGAGCAAGAAATGGCTTTACAAAATTACGGACGTTATTTAGGTACTGCATTCCAGTTGATTGATGATTTACTGGATTATAATGCTGATAGCGATACATTAGGCAAAAACACCGGTGATGATCTTAACGAAGGTAAACCGACATTGCCCTTGCTACACGCTATGAATCATGGCACTCCAGAACAATCAGCACTTATCCGTGAAGCAATTAAAAAAGGTAATGGCCGCCATTTACTCGAAACCGTACTAACAACCATGAAACAGTGCGGTTCACTGGAATATACCCGTAAACGAGCAGAGGAAGAAGCAGATAAAGCAATAGCTGCTTTGCAGGCACTGGAAAACTCCCCATACAAGCAAGCACTCGTGGGGTTAGCCCATATTGCCGTACAACGCCTTTCTTAATCGATAGAACGAAACCTGGGGTTAATCTGACTCCAGGTTTTTTTCTGCGTCTTCAACACCTACATCAATATAACCAATAAGTTTTGCGAGCCCCTCCCGAAGAATAAATTTCACAATTTTTTCCCGCTCAACTTTAGTTAATTGATAGTAAGCCTCAATCCAAATTAAGAATGGGTCTTGTCGTTTGTTTGTATAATCAATAGTACTTTCCCCTACGGATAGCACATTAAGTACATCTTCAGGCAAACTATTTATATGATATTCAAGAGCCTTGCCCTGAACACCCCGTTTACGTCTATATTCCCATCCTTCCCGCCTCGCCATCAGATTTATCCCCTGTGGCGAAGAAGGAAGTCCGGCAATACCAACCAGCTCTTTAGCTGAGTACCATTCTTTTTTCATACTTTTCTTCTCACTTTGCACCGGGATAATGAAGAAGAATCCAAGTTAGTTGGCATTTCTAATTTCCAAAAATGGGCTAAATAACAGAAAGTTTTTCTAAAAAACTTCTGATACCATCCCGTAAAATTATGGCTATCACAGCCTGTTTCTCAGATTCTGATAACTGATGAAAAGCACCAACCCAAATCGACAAAGGATCTTGCTTCTGCACCTGATATTCAGAAGATGATTCATGAAGCTCCAATGCTGCAATGGTCGTTTCCGGGAAACAGGAGTAGTGATACTCGACTGCTTTACCTTGTACACCTTGTCTTTTCTGACGTAACCACTCCTCTCGTTTTGCTCTGGCATTAACTCCTTGTGGTGATCCAGGTAACTCACCCACGCCGATTAACTCCTTGGCCGAATACCACTCTTTTTTCATCACGTTTCTCTATTTTTGTAACCAAGTTCAAAAAAGAAATTTTTAAGAAAAAATTTGGAAATACTTTTGGAAAAATAATGCTATTTTATTTCTCAATAACAGGTTTAAGTTCGTTATTGCTCTCATGCATACCTGTTATTTATACCACTAACATAGCATCAAATTTAATAAAAAAAGGATTAAAAATGATTTCAAGGAAATCTGATTGGCATCCTGCCGATATAATTGCAGCTTTACGCAAGCGGGGAACAACCTTAGCTGAGGTATCACGCAGAGCAGGACTCAGCTCATCGACCCTGGCGAATGCACTATCTCGTCCGTGGCCAAAGGGAGAATGGATAATTGCGAATTATCTGGAAATACACCCTTCAGAAATTTGGCCAAGTCGTTATTTTGATCCAAATACTGGAGAATTATTAGAAAGGAAAGTACGCGAACAAACAAATAATTAGCTAACGAATTATATTAGCTGAACAAAAACCGCCGGTAATTCGCTATACCAGCGGTTTTATTGTTTCATAGATATATATTTTTTATTTATAAAATATATTAATTAGTTATTAATAAATTTTTCGCCTAATTCTATATCTTTTCTCAATACATCTAGCATGCCTTCCAGTGCTTTCTGTTCAAAATCACTCAGCTCACCAACGTTCAAACGCTCTTCTACGCCATTTTTACCCAAACGAACTGGCTGGGCAAAGAAGCGAGCATATTTACCATCACCTTCAATATAAGCACATTCCACAACATCACTTTCACCTTGTAAGCCACGGACCAAAGAGAGGCCCAGACGAGCCGCAGCTTGCCCCATAGACAGAGTTGCAGATCCTCCACCCGCCTTAGCCTCAACGACTTCAGTACCGGCATTCTGAATACGCTTAGTTAAGGCAGCCAGCTCTTCATCAGTAAAGCTCACACCAGGGATCTGAGACAACAGAGGTAAGATTGTCACACCAGAATGACCACCGATAACGGGTACTTCGATTTCCTGTGGTTTTTTACCTTTCAATTCAGCAACAAAAGTATTAGAGCGAATAACATCCAGCGTTGTAACACCAAACAGGCGGTTTTTGTCATATACACCTGCTTTTTTCAGCGCTTCGGCTGCAATAGCCACAGTTGTGTTGACTGGATTAGTAATAATCCCAATCAGTGCTTTCGGGCAAGTTTTAGCCACTTGTTCTACCAGGTTACGAACGATCCCCGCATTAACATTAAACAGATCTGAACGATCCATACCTGGTTTACGGGCAACCCCAGCAGAAATCAATACAACATTTGCTCCTTCCAACGCTGGAGTTGCATCTTCACCAGCAAAGCCTCTAATTTTCACTTCCGTTGGAATGTGGCTCAGATCAACAGCCACCCCAGGTGTCACTGGAGCGATATCATATAAAGAAAGTTCTGAACCTGAAGGAAGCTGGGTTTTTAGTAGAAGAGCAAGCGCCTGACCAATACCACCGGCTGCACCGAGAACTGCAACTTTCATCCTGATACTCCTTAAATCGTTTATACTTTAAAATGCTGTGAATTCATCTAGTTAAGAACCATAGATTACTACGTTTTTGAAAACAATCGGTTAACAACCAAATTGTGGACTTACGCTCTAATAGTGGGACGCAAAAGTCGCCGTATTCTAGGCAAAATGCTTATCTGTTAATGAGATAACGGACACTATTTTGAGAATTTCCTTATGATTTTACGAAACAATTGGCTAAATACCTTACACCCAACAACAACGCCAAACAACATCATTTGATTAACAATATATTTACTTGATAACCGGCTAAAAAAGCAAATTTCCATATTCATATTTTATGAATTTCTATATAACATAAGACCAACTTTGCACGGTTCAAATTGGCTATAAAATCATTATTATTGCATAAAAATTCATTTATATGCATAATACAAGTTTCATAGCTGATTGAATATGGTGAAATATGCGCACTCCCTCTAAACAGGAAGACTTAGTAAAAGCTTTCAAGGCGTTATTGAAAGAAGAAAAATTTAGCTCTCAAGGTGAAATTGTCACTGCTTTACTGGAAGAAGGTTTTGAGAACATTAACCAATCCAAAGTCTCTAGAATGCTGACTAAATTTGGTGCTGTTCGCACCCGTAATGCTAAAATGGAGATGGTTTACTGCCTGCCTGCTGAGCTTGGTGTTCCTACTGCCACTAGCCCACTAAAAAATCTAGTATTAGACGTTGATTACAACCATCCTATAGTTGTGATTCGCACAAGCCCTGGTGCTGCTCAACTTATTGCTCGTCTGCTAGATTCTCTTGGTAAATCAGAAGGTATACTCGGCAGTATTGCAGGTGATGACACCATCTTCGTTACACTCACCAGAGATTCCACAACAGAACAGCTGCGTGGAGCCATCCTTGGGTTGTTCGAACAAGAGCTTTAAATGAACGCGCCAACATGGCGCGATTCATTTTCCCACTGCTATTCTCAGGATTGATAAGCTTTTTTATTCAGCTTAGAGAGTAATTTTTCATGAATATCACCAAACCCTCCATTACTCATAACCAGAATATGATCCCCCTGCTGCGCCTTATCAACAATCATATGCACCAGTGAATCTATATCAGCACTCCAATACGCTGGCTGAACACAGTGATCTGCAATTTCTGATACGTGCCATTTAATGTTAGCTGGCTGGAATAAAAATACTTTATCAGCACGCCCTAATGCTGGTGCGATCTCATTCTTACTCACACCCATTTTCATCGTATTTGAACGCGGTTCCAGTACGGTAATAATACGGGCTGTTCCTCCAACCTTACTACGCAGGGCTTCGAGTGTTGCCAGAATTGCTGTCGGGTGATGAGCAAAATCATCATAAACAGCAACACCGTTTTCCTCACCACGTAGTTCAAGGCGACGACGGGCATTAATAAATTCACTTAAAGCACAACAGGCATCTGCGGGCTGGACACCAACATGATGTGCAGCAGCAATTGCAATCAACCCATTGCGCATATTATGTTCACCCACCAGCGACCCGTTCACTTCTCCGACAACTTTGCCACCATAAAACACCTGATAATGACGGCTGTCTGTACTGATCTTTTTTGCCTGCCAGTTACCGGTTTCACCCACTAGTTCCAACTCACTCCAACAGCCCATAGACAAAACCTGTTTCAGGTTAATATCGTTATCCGGGACAAGAATCTTACCACTACCCGGAACGATCCTGACAAGATGGTGGAACTGCCTCTGAATAGCAGCCAGATCGCCAAAAATATCGCCATGATCGAATTCCAGATTGTTCATGATCAGCGTACGTGGGCTGTAATGCACAAACTTAGATCGTTTATCAAAAAAAGCGCTGTCATATTCATCAGCTTCTATTACGAAAAACGAGCTTTCCCCGATCTGAGCTGATGTTTCAAAATTCCCCGGAACACCACCGATTAAGAAACCTGGTTTATAACCACAAGCTTCCAAAATCCAGGCTAACATACCCGCAGTTGTTGTCTTGCCATGCGTCCCTGCAACCGCCAGCACCCAACGTTCTGACAAAACATAATCATGCAGCCATTGTGGGCCAGAAGTATAAGGGAGCCCACGCTCCAGCACAGCTTCTACACAAGGATTCCCACGGCTCATAATGTTACCGATGATGACCATATCTGGCACAGAATCCAACTGTGCCGGGTCATATCCCTGAATCAGATTAATCCCATGTTTTTCCAGTAAGGTACTCATTGGTGGATAAACATTGGCATCAGAACCAGTCACTTCATGACCAAGAGAACGAGCCAAAATTGCCAGTCCCCCCATAAAAGTGCCGCAGATACCAAGAATATGAATACGCATTGATTTCCTATTCCATAGCATGAAGTTAGCCACTATTCTAACCATCAAAAGCAAGATAAGAAATGGAATAGCCTATGAATCATCCCTTTCTTTGGCTAAACTGCTCGCGTAAGAGTGCAATGGACACTCTAAAACCACTATCAAATCACATTCAGGACTTTCGTCATGAAAACATTAGGCGAATTCATCGTCGAAAAGCAGCACGATTTTTCTCACGCTACAGGTGAACTCACTGCATTGCTTTCCGCTATTAAGCTCGGAGCAAAAATCATTCACCGTGATATCAACAAAGCCGGTTTAGTGGATATTTTAGGAACCAGCGGTGTGTCCAATATCCAAGGCGAGGTGCAGATGAAACTGGACCTGTATGCTAATGAAAAACTCAAAGCAGCACTGAAAGCACGCGGTGAAGTTGCGGGGATCGCTTCAGAGGAAGAAGATGATATTGTTATTTTCGAAGGAGACCGCGCTGAAAACGCAAAATATGTTGTTTTGATGGACCCATTAGATGGTTCTTCAAATATTGATGTAAACGTTTCCGTCGGTACTATCTTCTCTATCTACCGCCGTATTACCCCCATCGGCCAGCCAGTGACTGAAAAAGATTTCCTGCAACCAGGTCATCGTCAAGTCGCCGCCGGGTATGTTGTTTACGGTTCTTCAACTATGCTGGTCTACACCACCGGCTGTGGGGTACACGCCTTTACTTACGATCCTTCTTTGGGAGTATTTTGTCTTTCCCATGAGAAAGTTCAGTTCCCACCCAATGGCAATATGTATTCCATCAACGAAGGGAATTACATCAAATTCCCTATGGGGGTGAAGAAATACATCAAATATTGCCAGGAACAAGATGAAGCAACTCAGCGCCCTTATACCACCCGTTATATTGGTTCGCTGGTTGCTGATTTCCACCGCAATTTACTGAAAGGCGGCATCTACATTTACCCAAGTACCGCCAGCCATCCATCAGGAAAATTACGCCTGCTGTATGAGTGTAATCCAATGGCATTCCTGGCTGAACAAGCTGGCGGTAAAGCCAGTGATGGAGCTAATCGCATTCTGGATATCATCCCATCCAAACTGCATCAACGCGTCCCTTTCTTTGTGGGCAGTAAATCGATGGTAGAGAAAGCCGAGAGTTTTATGGCTGAGTTCCCAGATGAGTAATTTCATCGGTTAATGACGGATAAGCGGCGGGATTTTTCGTCGCTTTTTTAATTTTAACTAATGAGGTTAAAATACCCCTGCTTACTTGTCAGAAAAATGGAGAGTACTTTAAAAAATGTTTTGGCTATAATACTCCCCACTCTATTCTGGTTTGAAATAAAGGAAACTTTCATGAGCCTGAACTTAGTACCAGCAGGAAAAAAACTGCCTGAAGATATCTATGTCATTATTGAGATCCCTGCAAATGCAGATCCGATTAAATATGAAATTGATAAAGAATCTGGTGCGCTGTTTGTAGACCGTTTTATGTCTACCACGATGTTCTATCCATGCAACTATGGTTACATCAACAACACTTTATCTCTGGATGGTGACCCGGTTGATGTTCTGGTTCCCACACCATACCCACTACAACCAGGTTCTGTGATCCGTTGCCGTCCGGTTGGCGTTCTGAAAATGACTGATGAATCAGGTGAAGACGCGAAACTGGTTGCAGTTCCACATAGCAAACTAACCAAAGAGTATGATCACATTAAAGATGTGACTGATTTACCAGAACTACTGCGCGCTCAGATCACTCACTTCTTTGAGCGCTATAAAGATCTGGAAAAAGGTAAATGGGTTAAAGTTGATGGTTGGGATAATGTCGAAGCTGCTAAAGCAGAAATTATCTCCTCTTTCGAACGGGCCGCTAAGAAATAACTTTTCTCTGTTTAAATAATTAAAAAACCTCTGGGGAACATCACCGGCAGAGGTTTTTTAATACCATACTCCCTTTTTATGACAAAAAAGGATTTTTATTTACTCTTCCACATGGCGCTTCAACCAGTCACCACTTTTTATCCGCCGTAAACCGGTTATTGGAAACTGATAAAGATATATCCATGCATTGCCATACGGTGTCTGAATCAATTCCCTTACATACTCCCGCGAATTATCTTTCAAATCATCTAATTCTGTCAGTATAGTAGAATTGATTCGATATACCTCACATTCAATACTTCCGTCACCACGGATAACGGCAGGATAATGCCCAAGGTCATATAGCTCATAGCCTTCCAGCCGATGATCACCTAACCATTGAGCATCGGTCATCCAATGATGATTGCCCTGTTTGCGCCGTAAGCTGCCATAAACAATAATTCGCATTTTTAAAACTCAAACTGATAGAGCAAATCCAATGTCTGATCAATACCAGACACCGCTTCCAGATACAACCTAGGCATTAACCTATAGCGTAAGGTTAATGTTGCTAGTGAATCAAATATACCAACACCATACTTAACTTGCAGATCTTTTGTAATCTTTCCGCTAACAACTACCTGTGATTTATCACCAACCCCCTGAGTATCCAGTGCTAAGTCGGAAACACCAAATATTTCACCGATCTTACCCACCAACTGACCACTCTGTGCAACCCCCAAACCTATTAATATTGCCGTCATCTGTGAGTTGTCCGAGTTACTATTCTCTAACCCTTCACCACGCAACAGATAAGAAAGTGCTTCCAATTGTGATCTAACAGGCTCTGAAAAAATTTCTACTTTTGGCTGATCCGCTAAACCGCTCACCCTTACCCCTGCAATAACCCGCCCATCGGTAGAATCTGGGTTACGAATAGCCTCAATGTTAAGTAATGGCTGATCAGGTGGGCCTGAGAACATAATCAGCCCTTTACGAACGATCAGATCCTGTCCATAAGTATGGAAACGACCATCAAGAATATCAACTTGACCATTCAAACCCAGGCCTTGTTTATCTTGAACAACCATCAGATCGCCTTTAAGTTGTGCTTTAAGGCCGAAGGCACTAAGACGAACATCATCTCCTATATGAATCGTCAAGTTACTTTGAATCGGGATAGACGCTTTTTTCTGTTGTAATGGCTGAAGATTCTCATTCAATATAACTTCATCCGATGAAACCTCAACTGTCGATTCTGGCAGCTCCTTCACGGTAATACGCGCCCAAGGAATACCAACGCTACCATCCAATTTCAGCAACTGAGGAGAAGCCTCAAACACCAGAGCAGGGCTAACATCAATTTTCACCATTGGTGGAAAAACTACTCTTAACTTGTCGCCGTTAGCCGTTACTCGTGCATGCCATGCATCCACATTACGCCAGTCTGCATCACCATTTAGGTTAAGCTGACCCTTCGGCGTTTTAATAACACCATCAAGAACGGAACGTATTCCATCAAAATTCACACCAATTTGCCCTTGAGTAATATCAAATGGGATCCAATGGCCCGAAGCTTGCAGTGCACTCAAGTCTAACCGGCCAAACAATAATGGATTTCTGACATTGCCTCCCAGAAGCAGGTGAGCATTCAAATGACCTTCAGCTTTATCACCTTTTCCAAGAATCGGCTTGATTAACACCAGTGAAATATCCTGAATATCTACATTTCCCGACAGCTTACGGCTCCCAGCAAGATCAGCAACCTGTACGCCACCGTTGAATCGGCCATTTCCCATAATCTTAAATAACCAATTCAACTCTGCTGTGCCATTCTTCAAGCCTACATTGAGTGTCAGGGTCTGGAAATCTACCGGTAATGTAGTGCCATCAACCATCTGCCTAACATGCACCCCATCACCACGCAAATTAACGTTGGCCTGAGGCAATCCGCTTTCCGCGTTCCATTTAACGTCGGCATTGCCACTGAATACACCTTTCAAATATGTTTCAGGCCCCAGTAATGGCTGAATCATAGCAAGATCCAAACGTTCAAGAACAATGGATGCACTACCGCTGGCGCCAGCTTCAATGGATTCAGGTACGCAGAGCTGCGCATGTGGATTCAGCCAACAGTGAGGGCCCACAGTGACTTTTTGCTGCTGATTAAGATAATCAAGAGTTATCGCTTTAGTTAAACGCCATTCTCCAACCGGGGTGTCAAAACGGGTATTGTTAATGCTACCTTTCCATCGCTGTTGCTTACGATCAAAACTACCATTCAATGCAAGTTGACCAGCAATCGGTTTGCCGTCAATCTTCAATTGCAAGTTGTGCTGTTTCTCATTGCCCTTAACATCCAACGTAAAATTACGGACAATCAAATCAGCTTGTTTCAACTCACTGACTTTAACAGCAAGATTCCCTTGGATCTGTTCAGCAGAACGTACATCCCCTTTCACATTCACTCGATCAATGCGCAAATCCTGCCATTTCAACCCGTTAGCATTGAGATCAACCAAAAGCTGAGGTGCTTGTATATTACCACGTAATTTCAACGTTCCATTCACGACACCGCCAAGCCCCGGAAATATACCATCCAACTTCGGTGCACGGATATCGCCATCCAGTTTCCACTGTTTGAACAATTGTCCCTGGAGATTCATTTTATTGCGCCCTAAAGCCAGCTCGAATTGAGGAATATTCCACTGACCAGCCGCGTTACCAGAAATCTTACCTTTGGCTTTTATTACGTTCTGTTTTACGTTACCGTCCAGCGTAATTTCCGGGATATGAAGCTGCCAACTACCACCGTGTAAACTACCCCGGGTAACTATTTTCCCATCGATTTTGGCTGGCCATTCCGGCCACTGTTTAGCGGTATTGATCCCGGAGAGTGTCAGCACCGCATTCCAACTTACCGCCTTACTCCAATCTGCCATACCTACCAGTTCACTCTTTCCCTGCAAAGCAGACAGGCGTAAACGGGTCAACTTAAACTGTTCTTCATTACCTTTGGCATCTAATACAAGTAATGCTGGCGGGATTTCACTACCGTTAATACCGGAACGCAATGACAAATCATAACCACTGGCCTTACCATTGAGGCGCATTTTTACGCTATCAAGCTGATATTCTGGCTTCCCCGTTAAAGGCCAACTCAGTTGCTGGCTTTCAAGCGTCACCCTCACTGGCAAACCTACCTTAGCCAGTTCCGCTTGAGCATCAAGTTTAGCACTGACAGGACCAGACAAATTCAGCCCTAAGCTGAGTTGCTCCAGTAAAGCGCCATTAAGCTTTACATTAACCTTTTGCCCTTGGATCTCTTGTCGACTTAGCTCACCTTTTATTACCAGTTTTATCGGCCATTGCTGTGCCAGAGTCGCGGAACCATTAATGGCAAGAGAACCTTGCGGCATTTTAACATTCAATTTATTGAGCTGAATCTGCTGCCCCTGATTGCTAAGTTGCAGTAAAAACTCATTGATTGTGATATTGGTATCACCCGTCAGCCGTAACTGCTTACCACTTATCCCTGCAACAGTCATATCCAGTGGAATAGGCACTTCTGGTAATGTTGCCAATAGCGGTTGAGAGAATAATTTTTTCAAAATTTCTCCCAACGATTTTTCCAGTTCGGTCCCTCGTTTCGCTTTCTCCTCTGCTTCCGCTATTTTCAGCCGTTCAGGGGGAGTTTTTGGCAGTCCCACCAGCAACCCATTAATTTTCGTTGGCTTAAGCGTTAATGCCTTTTGCTGCCACTGAGCTGCGGTTCTAAATTCATCAAGGGCAAATACCACGCCATTTACAGTGACAGTGGCATTTTTAACGGACAACAAATCAAGTGAAATCGGATATGGTGTCCTCAGTTCAGTTAAAGGTGCTGACTTTGGCGACGATTCTCCCGCAGGTGGCAATCGTTTGGTATTAATTGCAACTATTACGCCTTCTGTCGTTAATGCATTAATACATAACTGACTGTTTTTAAAGCAGGAAAGACGAAGCGAAAGGTGGAGTTGATTCACATTGACATCAACACCAGGCATTTGATACTTAACGCCTTTCAGGGTCAAATCACGCCAACCGCCACTGACGCTGGCTATATCTAGTCCCGGTACCCAACGAGCAGCACTATTAATCATAAAATGCAGGCCAGATTGCGTTCCTACCAACCCGGCAACAACAATAACCAACAAAGTCACCATCAGCAGAAAAGTAATACTGACCTTTTTAATCCATCTCATAATTCAGATCCTAACCCGATGTAAAACTGGATATTACGGGATTCTGAATCCCCTATTGGTCTGGCAAGGTCAAATTTAATGGGTCCGACCGGAGAAGCCCAACGCACACCAACACCCACGCCGGTTTTAAAATTGCTCTTTCTAATGTCATTAATGGCTTCACCGGTATCAACAAAAACAGCACTCCACCAATTACCCGTTACGTTATATTGGTACTCAAGTGAACCCACAACTAGTGAGGACGCACCGGTCAATTTTCCTTTATCGTCTTTAGGGGAAATTTTCTGATATCTGTAACCACGAACACTGTGATCACCACCAGCGAAAAAGCGTAAGTCGGGTGGAACCTTCTCGAATGCATTGGTTTCTATCCAACCCAAATTACCCCGAGCAACAAAACGGTGATTATCCCAATAAGTTCTGATCCAAACGTTTTGCGCCTGTAACACCAAGAAATCAACATCAGAACCCCAAAAAGTATCAGAGATATCAATAGAATAGCGCTGGCTATCGCCCCAATAAGGCATCGTTCCTCCACGCTGGCGAATACGGCTAACATTCGCTCCTGGGTACAATAACATTGCCGTATTGGTGACATTAGCCTGAGTAAAGTGGCTGAGACTCCAACGCATATTGATCCCATACTGCCAACCCGTTGAAAGATCCCAATTACGGGAAAGATTTACTGTCGCGGTATCTGATACGGTATCGTTGATATCTTTACGCTTATACCCCGTCTGCAATGCGTAATATTGCTCTAACGGATTCATCTTCAGCGGCATTTTATAGGTAGCATCAATAACCTGTTCAGGTGCAGAAAGGTTGATGCTGGTGCTAAGGCTGTGTCCACGGGAATTAAGCCACGGTTTTGTCCATTTCGCCTTTACCCGTGGCCCTACATCAGATCCATAACCCCCACCCAGTTCAACATAGTTTTTGGAACGTGGAGTTAATACCGCTTCAAGAGGAAGCATTCCGTCACCATTTTTTCTAGCGGTATTAAAATCCGGTGAGACTACTGCTGAATTAAACCAGCCAGTTTCTGCTAACCGCCGATTCAATTCGGCCAATTGTTCAGAGGTATAAAAATCCCCTTCTTCGAATGGAACTAGATGATTCAAATAGTCTTCGCGGATCTGTGAACCACGATAACGCACCTGACCAAAGTGATAACGCTCACCGCTATTAAAAACAAAGTCCCAGAATGCCTCATGCCGTTCTTTGGCAACACCCAATTGGCTCTTTTTCATAACCGCGTCAAAATAACCTTTCCTAATAGCGAGCCCGGTCAGAGAACCTTTAAAGTTTTCATATTCATCATGATTTAGAATCGTTCCTTTCTTTGGGCTTTTGCTTTTAACAAGTTTGGCATAATCTCCATCTGTCTTAGCCCCACCTTCCAAAACAACATTAACATCGGCAATTCTCACAGGTTCACCCGCAGTAACTTTTGCCGTTAATACCGAGCGAGCTGGCGGTTTATTTTCCTGATAGGTAAATTCGATAATAGGTTCATAATAACCAAGCGGGCGCAAGCCTTCACGAATCGCTTTATCTACACGAGATCGAAAACGGCCATCTGGCGCAACTTCGTCAGTGCTGATAGTGGAGAGATGAATTCGGGCATTTTTTTCCAACTTACCTGTTAATCCTTCTATTTTCAGACGAAGATTAGCACTATGAGCAATGGGAGTTACGATAGACACACAAAGAAAGCATAAAACGGGGTATCTCGACACGCGAACTCCTAACCTGATCGGAATAATTTAACTATAATCAATTTATCTTGAGTAAAGTTTACAATATATACAATCTATCAATATCTGAAAACTTAATAATTACGGGAGTGAATTGTGCCAACTTCAGCTAATAAAAGCCTATCTATTGATCCTCATAGTGCATTACCAGGCAGAACTGAGCCACTTAAGGTTTCACCTAACCATGCTATTACCGATCATACGATAGAACCTGTTCCAGAAAATATGGAAGTTGCCTATTTTGGTATGGGATGCTTCTGGGGCGTAGAACGCCTATTCTGGCAACAACCTGATATTTACACCACCTCCGCAGGTTATAGCGGTGGTACAACACCGAATCCAACTTACGAAGAAGTTTGTAACGGCCTGACCGGACATGCTGAGGTTGTTAGAATTGTTTACGATCCAGCAAAAAACAACTACGAAAACTTATTAAAACTTTTCTGGGAAAACCACGATCCAGCTCAAGGGATGCGCCAGGGCGGGGATATTGGCTCTCAGTATCGCTCCGCGATTTATACCGTGTCACCTCAGCAACATGAATTGGCATTAGCCAGCCGTGAACGTTTCCAAAAAGCAATGCAACAACAAGGCGATAACCGTCCTATTACAACGGAGATCACAGAAGCGGGGCCATTCTATTTCGCTGAAGACTATCACCAACAGTATCTATTTAAGAATCCTGAGGGGTATTGCGGGATAGGCGGTATTGGTGTTTGCCTACCCAAAATGAACAAAAACTAGCCGCCACATTTAATTAATGTTATAATTACTAAGCTAATCAATAGCTTTCTAAGTTTTTGTTGTCACTTTTTATTTTATATGATTTTTATTGTTTCCTCCGGTGCTTTTCTAATGACAACCTATCCTACCACCGGAGGTAGAACATGGATTCCTTATGCTAAATAGTCTCTTAATAGTATTTCTATTGTGCGCGATAAGCGCCTTTTTTTCGTTATCTGAAATCTCTCTTGCTGCCTCCAGGCGAATCAAACTAAAACTGATGGCAGATGAAGGTAATGTCAACGCAGCCCATGTCCTCAAATTACAAGAAGCGCCGGGAATGTTTTTTACCGTGGTGCAAATCGGCCTAAATGCAGTGGCAATTTTGGCAGGTATTGTCGGTGAATCCGCATTCTCTCCTTCATTGAAAACGTTTTTCATGAAATTTATGCGCCCCGAATGGGCAGACCAGTTGGGCTTTATCTGCTCATTTACCATTGTGACCAGTATATTCATTTTGCTCGCTGACTTGACACCAAAACGTATCGGCATGATTAAGCCTGAAGCAGTCGCCGTGAAAATCGTTAACCCAATGCGTTTCTGTCTGACAGTTTGTCGTCCACTAGTTTGGCTATTTAATGGCCTGTCTGATCTTATCTTTAAGCTCTTTAAAATTCCGACAGCGCGTAATGAAGATATCACATCCGATGATATTTTTGCGATTGTGGAAGCAGGGGCTGTTGCTGGTGTGTTGCGTAAACAAGAGCATGAACTGATTGAAAACGTGTTCGAGCTCGAATCCCGCACAGTGCCTTCTGCCATGACCTCAAGGGAAAATATCATTTACTTCGATAAGAATGAAAGTGAGGAAAGTATCAAACAATGGGTTTCTAGCCAGCCACATTCCAAGTACCTAATATGTGATAGAGATATTGATCACGTTATCGGTTATGTGGATTCCAAAGATCTGCTTAACCGTGTCCTAAGTGGTCAAAGCCTAAGCTTCAATAAAGGTGTCCAGATCCGCAACGCGCTGATCATTCCAGATACCTTGACACTTTCAGATGCACTGGAAAGTTTTAAAGCAGCGGGTGAAGATTTCGCTATTATCCTGAATGAATATGCGTTGGTAATGGGTGTGATTACCCTTAATGATGTTATGACCACACTAATGGGTGATTTAGTCGACCAAGGACAAGAAGAGCAGATCATCATCCGTGACGAAAATTCATGGTTAGTAGAAGGAGGAACACCTATTGATGATGTACAGCGTGTACTGGATATTGATAATTTTCCTGATTCAAGTAACTATGAAACCATTGCAGGTTTCATGATGTTTCGGTTGCGTAAAATTCCAAAGCGTACTGATTCAGTTAAGTTTGCTGGTTACAAATTTGAAGTTGTCGATATTGATAACTACAAAATCGATCAGCTATTAGTCACAAAAATCACTGATACTCTCACCACGACACCAACGCAAAACCTGCCTATCAGTGATGATAAATAAAAACGGCCTATTCTTGAGCTAAGGCCGTTTAGTATTCTCATGTTAAGCGCCACTTATTGTTATTTTGTGGCGCAGATTACACCAGTATGCACCCGATTCTTTTTCGTTATCTATCCTATTTCGGCCTGCAAACGTAGCACTTGCTGATTGACTTCGCTCATTACACTAAAATGGCGCTTATCTCTCACCTTCGGCGGTAAAATTTTGCCGCAGTCGAATTCAAAAGCCCCCATATCTTTAATGTATAAACGTCCACGGAATAAAGTTTTAACGTAGAGAGCAATTTTCAGTGGGTTATATCGGTGAAAAATTTTCATCTCTGCTTTTTTCCTCCTAAATACTTTTTACGGTTACGTTTGGTGAACCAACTCCATACACCATACCGTTATGTAGAATAATAGACTGAATTTATCCGATTTTGTTCCCTCCATTTTTAGTTTTATGCACTGAATTTACATAAAATGACAGATATTTAGATATACATAACTATGTAACTTTATCTCTTACTTAATGTTAAAAATTTGATCTTCTTTAAAGAGATAAATCAGTTAATACCCGCTATGCTAGAGATCCATGCATTGTCACATTAACCTACAAAGGAAAAATTATGATAAAGAACTTTATGCTATATGCTGCGCTACTTTGTTCTCCTGCTTTAGCATTCGCCCACAACATCACTCTGGAACAACAGGTTCCTGCGATCAGTGTTTCTGATAAAGGTGAGTTGTTACTCAACAATAACAAGTTTAGCTACCAAAATTGGGATAGTGGAAAACTGATTGGTAAAGTGAGAGTCATACAACATATTGCAGGTCGTAGTGCAGCTAAAGAGATGAATGCTCCACTGATAGAAGAAATAAAACGCGCTGATTTTTCAAAAGAAAAATACCAAACAACCACCATCATCAATATCAATGATGCAATATTCGGCACTGGACCATTTGTCCGCAGCAGTATTGAAGATAGCAAAAGAGAGTTTCCGTGGTCTCAGTTTATCGCTGACAGCAACGGTGTGGTCAAAAAAGCTTGGCAGTTGGAAGCTAAAAGTTCTGCCATTATTGTCCTGGACAAAAATGGCGTAGCGAAGTTTACCAAAGAAGGTGCGTTAAACGGTAGTGAAATCAAACAGGTCATTGAATTAGTCCGTAAGGAACTACAGTAAAAACACCCGTGGTGATAACGACTTACAGGTATGTTTTCGTTTGCCCTTATCACCACAATTCCGCTGAAAAACAAATCTACTAGAAAACAACCACGATTAAAAAATCGTTACTCTAAATCCCGGATTCAGGAATGATTCACGAGGCGTATAATCTAGCGTCTGGCCTTTCCAGTTGGTCACGTGAGCACCAGCAGCAATGGCTATAGCATGACCCGCCGCAGTATCCCAGATATGAGTGGGTCCAAAGCGAGGATAAAGTTGCGCTTTTCCTTCAGCCACCAAACAGAACTTCAGTGAAGACCCCACAGAAACCGTCTGATGTTCACCTAGCTGATTGAGATAATCTTCTAATTCTGTATCCATATGAGAGCGGCTAACGACGACCATTGGTGGATTAGCATCACGAATCTTAATCGGCAAACATTGACCTCCACAGACTTTTTTCCATGCCTGCCGCCCTTGCCCGGAATAAAGCGTATCCTGCACAGGAGCATATATCACTCCCATCACAGGAACGCCCTCATCAATCAAGGCGATATTAACCGTAAATTCACCATTACGATTAATAAATTCCTTGGTACCATCCAGAGGATCAACTAACCAATAGCGCTTCCAATCACGCCTCTCTTCCCAATTAGGAAGCTCTTCTTCCGACAACAGTGGAATTTCCGGAGCGATACGGGATAATCCGGCTTTAATTATTTTATGAGCCACAATATCAGCCATAGTCACCGGTGAATCATCTTGCTTATGATCAACTTTCAGGGGATGTTCATCCTGATAAATTGTCATAATAGCCGCACCAGCTTCCTGAGCCAGTTGGCAGATTTGTTCTAGCATCACACACCTCTGCGGTTAGTCATCTGTTATCATTTTAGACTATATTACCAATTGATCTTTTTATTGGAACGGTAAGAATTTTATTACTACTCCTAATAGCATTCCTGTCTATTTTTCAGATAAATGGCAAAAGCTAGCGGGCCAAAGACTCTATTTAAAGAAATAATTAGGAAATTGAGGGAAAGCCAGTTCATCGGCAACATCCTAGCTGAAATTTTCGATGGCTTGAAAATATCCCCCACTTTTTAAATGGGTTTGTCAGTAGTCTGAGACGGATATACCGGCTATTTTTTAATCCTACTTCTAGATAAAACTTACAGAATATCCAACAATTCCACCTCGAAAATCAGAGTGCTATATGGGGGAATCGATGCACCAGCACCACGCTCGCCATAAGCCAAATTATAAGGGATATAAAGTTCCCATTTAGAACCGACAGGCATCAACGTCAATGCTTCAATCCATCCAGCAATCACCCCATTTACAGGAAATTCAGCCGGTTCACCACGCTGTACTGAGCTGTCAAACACGGTGCCATCAATCAGACGACCCGTATAATGAACACTCACGTGGTCAGTATGGGCAGGAATTGCACCATCACCCTGTTTTAGTACAGAGAACTGTAAACCAGATTCTGTCGTGCTTATACCGTCACGCTGAGCGTTTTCTGCCAGAAACTTCTGACCCTCTTCTGCCATAGCTTGCTGACGTTCACGACGCACACCATCTGCACGTTCATGCATTTCACGTAAGGCTCGATGCAATATATCGACCGGCACCGCTGGAGAATGATTTTCCAGCGCATCACATAACCCCGCTAACAACGCTTCAGGTTCCAGACCTTGCAGGCCAGACTCCAGTAATTGCTGACCAACCTGCAAGCCAACCCCATAACTAGCTTGTGCTTCGATAGAGTCAAAAGAAAGTTTTGCCATGAAAATACCTGTGATCAAATTAAATTAGACCTGCAAGCATAACAGCGCTATGCAGCAGGGTAAACCGAAGATGTCACCAGGAAAATACATGTCGCCCAAATATATAAGAGCTAATAATAGATATAATTCTAAGTAGCATATTTATTTCTTAAAGGTTACAATATAAAAATTCAATTTTTAAAAATTTTTACTTATAATTGATTATATGAATAAAATATTTTTTATATAAAATTAATTTTATTGCAAATATTATATAATGAGGAAAATCTTATGAATAAACCATTTAATGAGATTTTATCAGAAATTAAAAAGTCCAAAACCATGCCTGAATTAGAAAAGAGGTTGTTAAACGCGATAAACTATCTGGGTTTTGAATTCTACTCAATTTATCAGGAAGAAAAATATCCATTCACGACAAAAAAATATGTTCTAATAACCAACCTAAATATAGAAACCGCAAGCAATTATAATCAAGATAATAATCACGACAGCGACCAATTAATGAATGGTGATTACACTTTCTCTATTCCATCAGTTTGTAATGATAAAATATCAAAAGCCGCTGACTTTATGATTAAAAAATCAAATTCAAATAAAAATGAAGTTAAAAATAGTCTTTCAATAAAAATTAAAGGTTATCATGGAGAAAGGTCAATTTTTTCAGTTGCCAGAAAAGAAGGCTCTATTTCCCACAATGAAATACTTAATAAAGCAGGAGTATTAGGCATATTGGCAAATGAATGCATAAAAACATTTAATAACCTAAAAAATAAAAAGGATAAAATCATTGTTCCAACGCTCTCTACCAGAGAAGTTGAAGTCATAAGATGGACTTGTGAGGGAAAAACTTCTGCTGAAATAGCCGATATACTGGATATTTCAACAAGAACAGTTAATTTCCACATTAACAATGTCATGGAGAAATTAGTGGTTCCCAATAAAGTTGCAGCAGTTGCTAAAGCAATAGCATATAATCTAATCATATAATAATTAGAGCCCAAATAAGGCTCTAACCATACGAAATTATAAAATATAATTAGACAATATATCCCTCCATGCATCATTAATTTCATTCATCAGGGATTCACATTTGACGTGCTCATCATTAATATGTACACAAACGTAACCACAGAAATCATTATTGCTTTTTGGTGTTTCATAAACCGGTGAATTCTTATCTAAATTAATTTTTATTGCAATAATTTCGTAACATAATCTACTCAAAATATTATCAACAGATGCTAATAATAGTTCATTAACTTCTGTTTGATCGAATTTACCATTAATCTTGCCATCTTTACCTGCCAGCAAATTAATCAAAAATGCCCTTCCCTTTGCTTCAGGCAATATCATTCGATCACTAAATCCTTTGACTAAATGGTCAACCCAAATTTCCTGCAAGCTTATACCATATACCCGGTTAGCCATATCCCAAATACGCATACCCGCTGGTCTACGATTAGTTTCAACCAGAAAAGTTTCTCCCGTTTTACTATCTTGCTTAATCTCATTATGGAATGCGCCAAGAGTCTGCCCTGAAATCAGATTCATTGCCTGCCCTGCTTTATGTAATGCAATCGTATTTCTGCCATCACATTGCGCCGGAACTATTTGCCCTATTTCAACAGGAAATTCCCCTTTCTGGGAAACTTTTTGCGTTAAAAATGCCATACAACCAATACCATCGTACGAATATTCTGTATCGAAAATAATAAGTTCTTCTGCAAGAGTTTGATTACCACCAGATTGCTCAACAGATTGAGCAAAAGCCGTTGGGATTTTACTTCTATCTTTAACCGCTACCACGCCTACATTTGCCCGACCACAATTAGGCTTAATAATCACACCATACGGAACAGAATCATAAAACTCTTCTAGTTCTTTAATCTCATTAATGAAAGTATATCGAGGCGTCTTAATATGTTGTGCCGCAAGCAACGGTAATATTCGAGTTTCTTGTTGGCGAAATTGATATTTCTCAATACCTGCGAAGCTTAATTCGGGATCATCACCATAAACGTTTAATTTCTTCGCGATAACAGCAGCATACCCAGATACCGCATCCATAAAAGGAAGAATACCAGCACATGTCATATTAAGTTCAGCAAGAACTGTCATCACACTATCAACATAATTTTCTGTTCGTACAGGAATATGATAGACAAATGGTGTGACATTTTTTTCCTCACCGGACAACATATCGCTAATAATCACCAACTCAAGGGAGTAATTATATCGAATATAGTCACGAATATTGACGATTTCATTCAGCCTTGCCGGAAGATAATCAAGCACTAACAAATATTTTTTCGAACTCATATTTCCTCCATTATTGACTATTATGCAGATTAAATTTAAGCGAACGATAAGGATTAATAATGATAAACATCAATAAAACAAATGCAGAGAATATCAGATAAATACTATTGTAGGAAAAATAGTTCAGTAAATTAGCACAAATAAAACTGGTTAAAGGTGTCGCTAATTGATTCAAAACCAGCACCACACCAAGATACTGAGAAAAACGCTGCTTCGGAATAAGACTTGCTCGATAAGAGCGTGAAAAAAGATTAAAACAACCTTCCGAACCAATAACCAGTAAGAAACCTAATGTGTAAACCACAAATAACGGCCCAGTAGCAAATAGTGTCAGACCACATAACGCAATCAGAAAAGCCGTTACACCAACGATACGCACATCAAAAATCCGGCACAATTTTGGCGCAATAAAAAAAACACAACAATTCACCAGCCCCGCATAAGCCAAAAGCTGAGCATAACTCCCTTTCGGCTGTGAAAAAACACTGGTAATAACATAAACTGCCGTTGACAAAATAGCACCTTGCATCACATTCATCAGGAACGTCAGACTAATGACGCGTAACAAGGGGGGGTTTTCCATCAAGAACTTAAAAATGGCCGGCAGATTATACCCTTCTCTATTAGCGTGTTCTTCAATCCGGTTTTTCCTTTGTAGCTGAAACCATATCAAGCTACTAATCAGGAAAGGAAAAAATGCAAATGCAAATACCGCATAAACACTGAATTTATAAACCAGCACGCCGACAACTGCCGGGGCTGCAATATAGGTAAACTGTTCAACAAATTGTAAACGAGAGTTAACAGAAGGTAATTCTATTGCACTCATATTTTTAGAGACAAAACCTTCAAGGTTGACATATCCCGCCCCACTAAAAAAGGATAAAACACATGAGAGAGGAATAATGATATATACGATGCTATTATCAGAATATATAAATGAAAGGATAAAAAGAAATAAACAAACTAATGATCGAAAAATATCACTCAGGAATAACATAACCAGAGTATGCATCCTGTCGCCCATCCAGCCAGAAATGGGGAGTGAAATCACCCTGAATAGCCGTTCAAGCCCAAAAGCAAAAGATGAAAGTGAAGCGCTATTAGTTGAGGTATATACTAATACAGGCACAGCGAACATAACAAATGCCTCTGAAAAAACAGAAAAAAAGCGAGCCAGTATGATCCTATGTATCATTAATATTACCTCAACCTTATTATCTACCCCATTAGGCTATTTTATTTATCAATTTGGCGATGAGCAAGGCTCAAACTGATTCCATCAACTACGCCTACTGGGATAGATTTTTACTATGCAATAATTAATGAACAGATTTAATCAAATAATTCCCCAAAACTAAATAATCAATATTTGTTTTCATGAAAGTTTTAATGGCATCATCAGGAGAACAAACAATCGGTTCACTATCGTTATAAGAGGTGTTCAGCAACAAAGGTACACCGGTTTTCCGATAAAATGCCTCAATCAACTGGGCATAATCTGGATTTGATGCACTATCTACCACCTGAACTCTGGCAGTACCATCTTCGTGAACCACTGCCGGAATTTTCGATGCTTTATCTACTTTAGCATCCATCGCTAACAACATATATTTTGCAGCTTCCGGTAATTCCTTCCGAACATGGAACCAATCAGCAACATGTTGACGCAATACACTAGGCGCAAATGGCCTAAACATTTCACGATGTTTAACTTTACGATTCATTAAATCGCGAATATCTTTATTTCTTGGATCAGCCAACAAACTACGATTACCTAATGCCCGCGGCCCAAATTCCATCCTCCCCTGGAACCAGCCAACGACATTATTTTCAGCCAGCAAGCCTGCGACAACTTCATGAATATTCTCTTCATATGTCCAGTCCAAACCGTGGGCCTTCAAACTACGCTGGTAATCATCTTCACTATATTCCAGACCCCAATAGGTATGCGTCAGAGGATAGCGCTGATTATTTTCAAGAATATGATGCCAAATAAATAGTGCGGCACCTGTGGCAGTCCCGGCATCATGTGCAGCAGGCTGAACAAAAATATCTTCGATATCCAACTCTTCATATAATCGTTTATTCGTTATACAATTTAATGCGACGCCACCCGCAAGGCAGAGTTTATTCGTTGCTGTTTCCTGTAAATAATGATGAGCCATATTTAACACTATTTCATCAGTTATTTGCTGGAGAGAAGCAGCAATATCATAATATTCCTGTGTCACCTCTCCACCAGGGACTCTTTTCACAATACCAAACAAAGATTCTAATTTAGAAAAGTCTTGGCTACGGAAATTGAGAACGGTGTTATCAATAGTAAACTCACCTTTCTCATAAATTTTGACGAATTGTTGGAACGCCGACATAAAACCTTCAGGCTTACCATAAGCAGACATTCCCATCACCTTACAGGCATCGTATACAGAGAAGCCCAAGAATTCTGCCAATTTTTCCCACATAAAACCGATTGAATGGGGGTATTCAATGGTTTTAATTTTTTTCAGACTATTGCCATCGCCCAGATATACCCCTGCGGTATTATCCTCTCCCACACCATCAAGTGATAAGGTTAACGCTTTATCAAATGGCGAAACAAAATAAGCAGATGCAGCATGAGCTGTGTGATGAGGAACCCAATGAAATTGGCCACGGAATCCCATTGATTGCAAAATTTCTGGTACTGAAGTGGTTTTGCGATAAAAAATGGACTCACCCGATACACTTCCCCAACTTCCCTCATTGGTGACTTCATCAATAAAGACTGATTTTCTTCGTTCTATCGGATCAATGGAAAACCCGATATGACTCACATCTTCCAAGCGAATACCCGCAAAGTCTAATGCAACTTCAATGGAAGCCAATGGCAGTTCATCAGGATTATCAATATTTGCTGGTTTTCCGTGTTTCCTTCTATTTAGACGCTCTTCTTCAATAGCAAAAATTGTCTCTCCATCCTTTAATAAGCAAACTGCTGATTCATGGTAAACTGAATTTATACCTAAAATATACATGACTTATTATCCTCCCATTATAATTATTTAACTTTTAATACTAAGCAGCGCAGACTACCACCACTCTTTAAGAATTCACTCATATCGCATTTAATGACATTATAACCATAATTATTTAATTGACGTTCAACCTCTATAGAACAATCATGCATGAGAATATCTTTACCTATTGGGATATTATTACAAACAAATAATTCCTTAGCGTCATGTTCTGATATTGAGATCCGGCGTTCAAATGTTTCAGCAATATAATTCTGGCTCTCTTTAGTAAATGCTTCTGGATAGTAAATAACCGTATCTTTGTCAATAAACGAGAATGCCAAAGCCACATGAAAGAAAGTCTTATCCTGAATATGTAGTTCACCTTTAACTTTAAGTTCTGGATAGACTTTCTGAATTGTATTTATTGCTTCTTTATCTGAGCGAGGACCATAACCAAATATGATGTCATTATCCCAATAGATAACATCTCCAAGCCCTTCAAAATAAATATCTTCATCAACACGATGTATCTCATAACCTAGATCTTCCAGATAATCGATATAGTACTGGCTTTCCCCCTGGCGTTCAGCGTGCCGGAAATTACTAGCAAGGAATTTATTATTATGCACCATGCCACAATCACCTGAGAAAGTCATATCAGGCAAACCATTAACAGGATCGATAGTGCGAATAGTGATACCACGTTCAGTCAACCGTTCATAAAGAAAATCCCATTGTTGCTGTGCCAATTCTTTATTGACTCTATTATTAGGGTCCATCCAGTCATTAATAACGTATTCAATATCATAAAAATCCGGTTTACACATTAATAATTCTTTAATCATAACTTTTGCCTCATCTTAGATTTAGCACTTTGCTTAGTATGGATATTAAATATTTTTGCAAATCCCTCTGCATCGTTTTGACTATATAAATGCCCACAATTATATATTGCTAAATTATCATCATAGATAGTCGTCTTTGAAGTACGGGAACAAACGTTGGCATATTTATAGCCTAATTCAAGCTTAATCTCACCATTGACATATTGATTCATGCTATCAATAAAGTGGTTTAAATGAGTTAATAAGGGATCATACCAAAGCCCAGAATAAACTAATTCAACCCATTTTTTATCAATTATCTCTTTAAACCAATTTTCGTGACGATTACTACAATAACATTCTAAATCACGATGTGCGGTAATTAAGATATGTGCGGCAGGTGATTGATAAATTGCTCGTGTTTTCAAACCGACAATACCATCTTCAACAATATCAAAAATACCAATTGATAGTTTTTTACCAATCTTATTTAATATTTCAATAATTTCATATAATGATTTCTTTTCGCCGTCAATCGATATCGGTATACCATTCTCAAAACCTAATGACAAAAATATTGGCTCAGTGGCTGATAGTGCATGCTCAAATAATTTCTCTCTGGCATCTTCAGGAATTAATGTTTCCGGTTCTGCCAACGGACCACATTCGACACTTAATCCCCATATATTTTCACTAGTAGAATAAGGGTTATTACAACCAAATTCTTGAGGAATACCATACTTCATAGCATAACTATTTACGATATTTTCGTCGTATTTAAAATCTCTCAACGAAGCAATAGGTATTTTATTCAGAATTTCTATATTCATATCCATTCTGACTTGATCATTACCTCTGAATTGATGGGCAATATAATCAATATTGAGCTCATTGGCTACTTCAACTGCCGCCTCAGCAATCGCAGGACGGGAAAGTGCCGCACTGAGAAAATAACCATGTTGATAAATAGCATTCGCTTTTATCGCTTTTGTAAGGAAGTGTTCAGCATATTGTGCTCGATAATCTTTATAGATAAATTTATCAGCACCTGCAACCATGCATTCCAATTCAATATCGTCAATGTCTCTTACCTGCCCTTCATCAATATAAAGAGCAATTACCTCTCTATATTCAGATTTAAGACTTCTTATGATAAGAGGATTATAGAGGCGATTATAGTAAATCACCAAAACACGATCAGAACTCATTTAATACGCACCCCATGTTTGTAATAATTTCTTCTAATTGAGGTTCTGTTTTACTTTCCTCAACTAATTCTGAGAAATTATTTTCAAATAACCAAGTATCATTATAAATTGTGTCGATATAACGTTCTCCACTATCAGGAATAATGACAACAATATTATCTCCAGGTTTAAAATCATCCAGGCGATTTAATGCTGCGCTTACCGCGCAACCTCCCGTTCCACCAATTAAAATACCTTCATTTCTGGCTAACTTTCTTGCTACTCGGAATGCATCAATATCTGTAACTTTCAAGGTAATATCGATATTGGTACGATCCAGAATAGAAGGTATAAACGTTAGTCCTGCACCTTGTACCAAATATTTTCCTGATTCACCACCGAAAATAATTGACCCCTCTGGTTCAACACCATAAATTTGTATCTGTGGATTTTTCTCTTTCAAATAACGGGAAATTCCAGTAAGTGTTCCACAACTTCCTGCCGTCGCAAAACAAGCCGTCAAATTATTGCCAAAGGTTTCATACAACTCACGCCCCGTGGAACGATAATGCTCATCAGGATTAACCTGATTTTCAAATTGCATAGGGCTAAACGCATTCGGATAAGCTTTTATAATCTCTTTAGTTAAATCAATGCGATATTTGACAGTATCCGTTCCCGCTTCAAATTCTGGCAGGAAAATGATTTCCGCACCAAACGCTTTTATGTTATCGCGTTTCGCTGCCGGCACCATGCGATCCAAAACCGCAATAAATCGATAACCTTTAACGGCACACGCCATTGCCAGGCCAATTGCCGTATTACCCGATGATGGCTCAATCACCACCATTCCCGGTCTTAATTCTCCCTGAGCCTCAGCCCTTTCCAACATAGCAACTGCAATACGATCTTTGATACTCCCACCGGGGTTAATATTCTCCATTTTGAGAAAGACATTAATACCTTTAGTATATCTACTATTCAACATAACTACTGGAGTATTACCTATAGTTTGTAATATGCTTTTACCAAGATTCATACCAGTTTTATCCCTTATGTCTGGGTTAATATGAAGAACATATAATGATGACAAGGTATTTTTATCAACACATAAATAAATCAATTCAACATTTAATATACCTATTAATTTATTGATGAAACAATTCAATTTATCAATAACTATGGAGAATAAACTCATACCTATTAACAATAAGCGCATTCATTTGTGTTCTCACACAAGGGTTAATTAACAAAAATTATAATTATAAAATTACGCTTAAAAGTCTACTGTCAACTCTGACAGTTATATCAATAAAATCCCGTATAAATTTTTGATATTATTATTTAATAATAAGGATATATATTGATATCATTAAATATTCTTATGTGAAATCATATAAAATAAATTATCATTATAAAGACAAATAACCGAAATTATATAAAAATATATTTTTATATTATTATGAAATAATCATGCGTGTAATTAACTAGATTTAGATGTAGATATATTAAAATATTCTATAAAAAATCCACATATCACAATAGAATTAACAATACCGATATTATCTAATAATAAAAAATACGAATTCAATTATTTATAGATATTAATCTAATAATGAATAATATTTCCAATATAAAAACGCAAAATCAATAATAATAAAAACCGGCTAAAAGACAACATTACAGAAGAATAGATAAGAGAAACCATAATTCTATAAACGACAAATAAGGTAGTAAATGTAAAATAAATCAGATTAATGCTCAGTTGCTGGGCATTATCGGCAAAAACCTTATATACCCGTTATCTTTCAAGTTGCCTCTTTGTTGGCTGCACTCACCCACCCCGGTCACATCGTTATCTATGCTCCCGGGGATTCTCTCCCTTGCCGTCGCAAAGCACCTTGAAATCCATAGGGTATAGACTTACCAAGAGAATGGTAAGTTGAGGCAATAAAAAACGCCGGCATTGCCAGCGTTTTTTACTTATTAGCATCAGTTAATCAGCGATTAAGCTTCAGCAACAACGTTAACGTTCAATTTAGCGAATACATCGCTGTGTACCTGGAAGTTAACTTCGTGTTCACCAATAGTACGCAGAACACCATTAGGCAGACGCACTTCGCTCTTAGAGACTTCAACGCCCGCGGCGGTAACTGCATCAGCGATATCACGAGTACCGACAGAACCGAACAGTTTACCTTCGTCACCTGCTTTAGAAGCGATAGTAACGGAACCCAATGCATTGATTTTCTCAGCACGAGCTTCTGCTATTGCCAGAACGTTAGCCAAGTTAGCTTCCAGTTCAGCACGGCGAGCTTCGAAGAATTCGATGTTTTTCTTAGTTGCAGGAACAGCTTTGCCCTGCGGTACTAAGTAGTTACGGGCATAACCCGGTTTAACGTTAACTTGATCACCCAGGCTACCCAGGTTTGCTACTTTATCAAGCAGAATAATTTGCATTACCTTATCCTCTCAGAGTCGTTAATGGACTGTGCCGATTACTGATGACGATCAGTGTAAGGCAACAAAGACAGGTAGCGCGCGCGCTTGATAGCACGAGCGAGCTGACGCTGGTATTTTGCACGGGTGCCAGTGATACGGCTTGGTACAATTTTACCGCTCTCGGTGATGTAGTTTTTCAGCGTAGCGATGTCTTTATAATCAATCTCTTGAACGCCTTCCGCGGTGAAACGGCAGAACTTGCGACGACGGAAATAACGTGCCATTTGGCTAGTCTCCAGAATCTATCAATTCAATCTGCTCGGCATGAAGAACCAGTTTGTTAAGACCATTGCGACCTTGATGGCAACTAATGAATCCTGAAACGGTTAATCGACTGCCGACCGTTATACTGTGAGTTAAAACTTGTAACAATTGTCCGCTGGCAATAACGGGCATTCTGCACCATGCTTGCCTGCTCAGACCGGCTTCCTGTTGCTGTGAACGGTGCTCAAGCACAAACTGACAATGAGGAATGCCGGCAGGGCTGACTTTTCGAATGGGGGCCTTGCACACTGTGCCAGAAAGCACCAAACGATTAGTTGTCACAGTTATTACTCTTCAGAATCCCCAGCTTCTTCAGCATCCATATTGGCGTCTTCCAGAGAGTAGTCACGGCTGCGACGTTCATCTTTGGCTTTAACCATTGGAGATGCTTCAGTTACCGCGTGCTTAACGCGCATAATCATGCTGCGGATAACGGCATCGTTGAAGCGGAAGTTAGTTTCCAGCTCATCAATCACTTCCTGCGGTGCTTCAACGTTCATCAGAACATAGTGAGCTTTGTGCAGTTTGTTGATTGGGTAAGCCAGTTGACGGCGGCCCCAGTCTTCCAGACGGTGAATCTGACCTTGCGCGTTAGTGATAGTCGCACTGTAACGCTCAATCATGCCCGGAACCTGTTCGCTTTGGTCAGGATGGACCATAAAAACGATTTCGTAATGACGCATTAGAATTGCTCCTTACGGATTATTCAGCCTCCTGTCAGGGTCAACCGCGGCCCGTGGAGGCAAGGAACTTGTTTAAGTGCGGCTGAAAAATTGACGCGTAACTATACCTACCCTACATAAAAAACTCAAGGAATGAACAATGCAAAAACACTTTTGTTCATATGTGGAATAGATGAGTTATAACGAACCGCGCTGACGCACCGCCTCAAACAGGCAAACTCCCGTGGCAACAGACACATTCAACGACGAGACAGAACCCACCATTGGGATACTAATCAATTCATCACAGTGTTCACGAGTCAGACGACGCATACCTTCCCCTTCCGCTCCCATCACCAGTGCCATAGGAACGGTTAGTTTACTCTGATACAGCGTATGGTCAGCTTCTCCTGCTGTCCCCACCACCCAGATATTGTACTCTTGCAATAAACGCAAGGTACGAGCAAGGTTGGTGACACGAATAAGTGGTACGCTTTCCGCAGCACCACATGCCACTTTCTTCGCCGTGGCATTAAGCTGAGCAGAACGATCACGTGGAATAATAACAGCATGTACACCTGCTGCATCAGCACTACGCAAACAAGCGCCCAGATTATGGGGATCTGTCACACCATCAAGCACCAACAAGAAAGGGGTTTCTGCTTGTGCCAGTAAATCTGGTAGGTCGTTTTCTTGATACTGACGCCCTGGCTTCACTTTGGCAATAATCCCCTGATGCACCGCACCTTCCGTTTGATTATCCAGCCACTGACGATTTGCCAGTTGGATAGTCATCCCGATACTTTCCAGCGCATGAATCAATGGTGTCAGGCGGCGATCTTCACGCCCTTTCAGGGTATAAACTTCGATAAAACGCTGAGGATCGCGCTCCAATAAAGCTTTAACGGCATGAATACCGTAGATAATTTCACTCATAATCTTCTTATTTTCACTGTTATACATATACAGCACTGACGAATACTGTGAGCCTCATTCGATAGGCTTTACGTACTCAGGGGGAGATTAAAATATTCAGGCTATCCTGCAACAGGATAGCCCTTTGATTATTTATCTGCGCTTTTCTTAGCCCGTTTGGCTTTGAATTTAGCGACAATTTTCTGAGTTTTGGTAGAAAACGTCTTACCCTTTTTCTTATCCCCTTTAGGCTTATCCGCAGATCGCTCTTTACAAACAGCACCATCAGGCTCAAAATGAGCTTCTTTGCGATAACCACGCCCATTTTTCCTACTGCTTTCGCGGCCAAGTTCTACTTTTCTCTCTCTATCGTGCGCTGTTTTACCTACATTCCGGGCTTTGCGGGTGGTAGAAAGCAGCTTAAAGTCAATATTACGTTCATCCATATGAACCGCTTCCACACGAATTTCAACTTCATCCCCTAACCGGAAAGTTTTACCCGAGTATTCACCAACTAAACGCTGACCGATATTATCGAAATGATAATAATCATTACTCAATGTGGAAACATGCACTAGGCCGTCAATAAACAGCTCATTCAAGCGAACAAAGAAACCAAAACCTGTCACACTCGTGATGATCCCAGTAAAAGTATTGCCCACCTGATCCTGCATAAAATCACACTTAAGCCAATCGGCGACGTCTCTCGTCGCTTCATCTGCGCGGCGCTCTGTCATGGAGCAGTGTTGGCCCAGTTGCAACATCTGTTCCATATCACTGTGCCATCCCCCAGTCGGTGTTCCACATTGCTCAACAATGCTTTCCTGTTTCGCTAACAGATATTTAATCGCCCGATGCAACACCAGATCCGGGTAACGGCGGATAGGGGAGGTAAAATGCGCATAAGAATTTAATGACAGACCGAAGTGACCCCGGTTTTCCGGATCATAAATTGCCTGTTTCATTGAACGCAGTAATAGGGTTTGCAGTAGCTCATGATCCGGGCGTTCAGCCACTTGATGCATCAGTTGCGCATAATCCTTTGGTGTTGGTTGCATGCCACCGGGCAGCGTCAATCCCAATTCGCCAAAAACCGAACGCAGGTTAACAATGCTCTCTTCTTTTGGCCGATCATGAATACGGTAAAGCACCGGCTCCCCATTTTTTTCCACGAAGCGCGCCGCAGCAATATTCGCCAGAATCATGCACTCTTCAATCAACTTATGAGCATCATTGCGAACAATCGGTTCAATTCGCTCGATACGACGTTCAGCATTAAAGATAAACTTCGCCTCTTCTGACTCAAACGAGATTGCACCACGTTGCTCACGGGCATTTTCTAATGCCTGGTACAATTCATGTAAATGCTCAATATGCTGAACCAGTGGCTTGTAGTGCTCACACAGCTCTTCATCACCCTGCAACATACGCCATACTTTGGTATATGTCAGACGGGCGTGAGAATTCATGACGGCTTCGTAAAATTTATAGGATGATAATCTCCCCTGTGCTGAAATCGTCATCTCACACACCATACAAAGGCGATCAACCTGCGGGTTCAGAGAACAGAGGCCATTAGAAAGCACCTCCGGCAACATGGGGACAACCTGAGATGGGAAGTAAACCGAGTTACTCCGGCTACGTGCTTCGGTATCTAACGCCGTTTGTGGGCGCACATAGTAACTGACATCAGCAATGGCAACCCATAAACGCCAACCACCGCTTTGCTTTCTTTCACAATAAACGGCATCATCAAAATCACGGGCATCTTCACCATCGATTGTCACCAACGGCAGAGTACGCAGATCAACACGGCCTTTTTTCGCCGATTCTGGTACCTGCTCATCCAAGGAAGCAACCTGGTTTTCCACCTGTGGCGGCCAACTGTGGGGAATTTCATGAGTACGTAGGGCAATTTCCACTGCCATGTTCGTTCCCATCTTTTCACCCAACACTTGAACAATCTTACCGATAGCTTTTGTGCGGCGCGCCGGGCGTGTAATTAACTCGACTACCACCACATTCCCCATGCGAGCACCACCGCTTTCATCTTTCGGGATCAAGATATCAAAGCTTAAACGGCTATCATCCGGCACAACAAATCCCATACCAGAATCAAGAAAATAACGGCCAACAATCTGACTGGTCTTAGGCACCAATACACGAACGATACGCGCTTCATTACGCCCTTTGCGATTCAGGGACAATGGTTGTGCCAGCACAACATCACCATGAATAGCCATTTTTAACTGCTCGGCAGAGAGATAAAAATCGTCTTTGTGACCTTCTACTCGTAGGAAACCATAACCATCTCTATGCCCAATTACAGTACCTTTCAGTAAATCCAATCTTTCCGGCAAGGCATAACATTGGCGACGAGTGAAAACCAATTGACCATCACGTTCCATAGCCCGTAAACGACGACGTAACGCTTCAATATCCTCATCGTTAATCAGATTCAGCTCTTGTGCCAGTTCCTGGCGACTTACCGGTACAGTATGTTTAGCAATAATGTCTAAGATGTACTCACGGCTTGGAATAGGTGATTCGTATTTTTCTGCTTCGCGCCCCAAAAAAGGATCTTGTGACATAGCTGTTCCTCCGTTGTCATCAGCAGGCTGTTTGCGCCATTTCTTCATTCGGTCAGAAGCAGCTTGTAAAGGGGGATATTATCTTCAATCATATCAGCTAAAGTATGCTTATCCAGTTCTTCTAAAAACTTTTCTATTGCCTGATTTAATACGACCTTCAGACGACACGCAGAAGTGATATGGCAAGATTCCTGACTACAGTTAACCAATGATAATGGCTCAAGAGCGCGAACGACATCGCCAATTCTGATATCCTTCGCTGGTTTACCTAAACGGATACCGCCGTTTTTACCACGAACAGCATCTACTAATCCTAAATGACTCAATTGGTTAATGATTTTTACCATGTGGTTACGAGAAACACCATAAATATCAGCAACTTCAGAAATACTGGTCATCCGGCTTTGCGGTAAAGAAGCCATATAAATTAGCGCGCGCAAGCCATAATCTGTAAAACTCGTTAACTGCACATCAACCTCTGGATAATAAGATATAAACTAATATATCCGAGAACAAACTGAAAAAATAAGTATTTGTTCAACTTATATACCATGAATCTACCAAAATCATGTTGATCTCCTCATCGTTAAACAAAAAAGGCCACAATAAATAGCAAAAAACCGGGCTGAAAAGCCCGGCTTCACCTGATTATAGGTACCATCAGGCATCAAACGGATCACGCAGAATGATAGTTTCTGAACGATCCGGGCCTGTAGAAATAATATCAACCGGAACGCCGGTCAGCTCTTCTACACGTTTGATATAGTTCAATGCCGCCTGAGGCAATCTTCTATGCTCTTTCACACCGAAAGTGCTTTCATTCCAACCAGGCATGGTCTCATAAATAGGCTCAATACCTTCCCAGTCATCCGCTGCCAGAGGTGTAGTTTCAATTACACTGCCATCAGGCATACGGTAACCAGTGCAGATTTTTACTTCTTTCAAGCCATCCAGCACGTCCAGTTTGGTCATACAGAAACCTGACAGTGAGTTGATCTGTACTGCACGACGGATGGCAATGATATCCAACCAACCAGTACGGCGGCTACGCCCCGTAGTCGCGCCAAACTCTTGGCCTTTTTCGCGCAAGTAACTGCCAGTTTCATCAAACAGTTCAGTTGGGAATGGACCAGCACCGACACGAGTAGAGTATGCTTTGATGATCCCCAAAACATAATCAACATAGCACGGACCTAAACCGGAACCTGTTGCAACACCACCCGCGGTAGTGTTGGAAGAGGTCACATATGGGTAAGTACCGTGGTCAATATCCAACAATGTGCCCTGTGCACCTTCGAACATAACCAATTCACCTTTCTGAGTTGCTTTATACAACAAATCAGAAACGTCGACGACCATATCCGTCAAAATATCGGCAACAGCCATGATTTCATCTAGGGTTTTCTGGTAATCAACCGCCGGTTCTTTGTAGTAGTTAACCAGTTGGAAATTGTGATATTCGATAATTTCTTTCAGCTTAACTGCGAATGCTTCCTTATCAAACAAATCACCAACACGCAGACCACGACGAGCAACTTTATCTTCATACGCAGGGCCAATACCACGACCGGTTGTACCAATTGCTTTTGCACCACGCGCTTTCTCGCGGGCATTATCTAATGCAACATGGTATGGAAGAATAAGTGGACAGGCTTCTGAAATGAGCAGGCGCTCGCGAACAGGAATACCACGGGATTCTAATGCGTTCATCTCTTTCATCAGCGCATCAGGCGCTAATACGACGCCATTTGCAATAATACTGATAACATTTTCACGCAGGATCCCTGATGGGATTAAGTGGAGAACGGTTTTTTCACCGTTGATAACCAGTGTATGACCAGCATTATGGCCCCCTTGATAACGAACAACATACTTAGCTCGTTCAGTCAGCAAGTCGACGATCTTGCCCTTGCCCTCGTCACCCCATTGGGTGCCCAATACGACAACGTTCTTACCCATTTCAAAATTCACTCGGTTGCTTAAAAATGGATTCTAACATCTCATCCCACACCTTTCAGTAATTTTTATCACATCCGTTATTTTTGTTAGCCACCAGACATGACAAGGCCCGCCTGATGCGGGCCTTACTGAGTGATTCAAAACTCATTAGTGCTGAACTGCACGCTTTTCAGGTGCTTTCATATAGCGGAAGAAATCAGCTTCTGGGCTTAATACCAGAACATCTTTCCCGTCTTCACTAAAGCTTTTCTCGTAAGCACGTAAGCTACGGATAAAGGTATAGAAATCTGGCGCTTGACTGAATGCATCAGCAAACAGTTTAGCGGTTTCCGCATCACCAGCACCACGCAATGTAAGCGCTTCACGCTCCGCTTTTGCACGGATTTCAATAACTTGCTTATCTGCTGCTGCACGCAGCTTTTCTGCTTCTTCCAAACCTTGTGAACGATGACGACGAGCTACCGCTTCCCGCTCAGCGCGCATACGCTGGTAAATCGCTTCTGAAACTTCCAGTGGTAAATTGATTTGTTTGATACGCACATCAACAACTTCAATACCCAATGCCGCCATACTGTTCGGATTGATAGCAAGCTGTTTATCTGCCGTTTCTCGCTCTACACGCGCCGCCGCTGATGCAATAGCATCATCCGCTTCAGTTGTACTCGCTGTTTCTTTATCCGTTGTACCTTTGTTCAGCGCATCACGAACATCGGTGGTCAATTGACCACGGGAATCCGTTACGATACCACGAACATCCTTACGGCCAATCTCAGAACGCAGGCGGTCACTGAATTTACGCTTTAACAATACTTCTGCTTGAGAAATATCACCATTGCCGGTCGCCAGATAATAACGGCTGAAATCATTAATCCGCCATTTCAGGTAAGAATCAACTATCAGGTCCTTATTTTCACTGGTCAAGAAACGGTCGGCTTGAATATCCATAGTCTGGATACGAGCATCCAGGGTTTTCACCGTTTCAACAAAAGGTATTTTGAAATGTAACCCCGGCTCATAAACAATCGGTTTATTTCCTGCATCGCGCAGAACCTTACCAAAACGCAGTACAATACCACGCTGTCCTTCCTGCACGATAAATAGAGAGGCATAGAGTGCAACTAATACCGCGACAATAACAACGACTAATGATTTACGCATGATTATTATCTCCCTACCCTGATAATGTCATTACGCAGATTATCTGTTCGGTTATAATTCGCTCCCCGGCCTGAATTTGAAGGCACCGTTGGACGGGTACCCCGCAGGTCGGAAGCTACCGTATTATCTGATTGCACTGTTCCCTCTTTTTTAACACCAGAAACATCACCACGTAACATTTGTTCTAATGGCAATACCAACAAATTGTTATTGTGATCATTAACAATAATTTTGCGAGTACGGCTCAATACTTTCTCCATCGTTTCAATGTACAGACGTTCACGGGTAATCTCAGGCGCCTCTTTATACCTAGGCAGCATTTTGGCAAAGCCCGCCACTTCCCCCTGTGCTTCCAAGACTACACGAGCCTTATAAGCTTTCGCCTCTTCAATGATACGTTGCGCATCACCTTTCGCACGTGGCAAGACTTCGTTCGAATAAGCCTCCGCTTCACGAATAGACTGCTGTTCATTCTCACGTGCAGCAATAACATCGTCAAAAGCAGCCTTGACTTCTTCTGGCGGACGAGCAGCCTGGAAGTTAACATCCAACAAAGTTATTCCCATGCGGTACGGAAGAATCGTCCTTTCCAACTCACGCTGAGTATCATCACGGACAATCATACGATTTGCCGTTAAGATTTTATCCATCGTATATTTACCAACAACACCACGTACCGCGCTATCTGTCGCCTGACGCAGGCTGTTATCAGGACTTGTCACGCTATAAAGATAAGCAGCAGGATCAGTCACACGATACTGCACGTTCATCTCCACGCGAACAACGCTTTCATCCGATGTCAGCATCACGCCAGAGGTTGCCAATTCACGAACAGATTCCACGTTAACTGGAACAACTTCATCAATGAATGTGGGTTTCCAGTTCAGACCTGGCTGCACAATATGGCTAAGTTTACCCAAACGGGTAACAACACCACGTTCTGTCTCTTTAATCGTATAAAAACCGCTAGCGGCCCAGATCACGACGACAACAGCAGCGACAAGGCTAACAATACGCCCGCCAAATTTTGCCCCTTGGTCAGAACCATTACCGCCCTTGTTCCCACCAAAACCCCCGAGTTTACTGCTCAGCTTACGGAACAGATCGTCGAGATCAGATGCCCCACGGTTTCGACTACTTTTGTTCCCGCCGGAATTGCCGCTTTTATTGCTGCTTCCCCACGGGTCGCGGTCTTGTCCGTTGTTCCCGGGCTGATTCCACGCCATGTTTTAGCTCCATTCTTTTATGATTGGTTTTTCAGGCCAAGAGCCTCTTATAAACAAGCCGACTCTCAATCACATAAGTTTTCTGATATTCACCTGACAGGCACATCAGACAACATAATCAAACAAATCCTGTTCTTGTTTGCATAGACGGCGCCAGTCAACAATCGGCATTCTCACTTCGATACCAACTTTACCGTCCTCTTCTATCCACTCTTTCTCTATTGCTTGCAGTTGATAGAAGCGGCTGCGTAAACGACCTGCTTCCGGAGGCAAACGCAATTCGTAGTGTGCAATTTCACCCGAAAGACGCTCCGTTAACGCTTGTAACAATAACGGGATACCTTTACCGGTTTGCGCAGACAGCCAAACTCTAACCGGTAAGTTATCTTCGTTGCGATCAATACGTGGCATGAAGCTGTCCAGCATATCAATCTTATTCATCACCAACAGTACCGGAATTTCATGCGCTTCAATTTCTTCCAGTACGCTGTCGACAGCGGCAATATTTTCGTCGATGCGGCTATCCGCAGCATCAACAATATGCAGCAACAATGTTGCTTGCCGGGTTTCCTGCAATGTTGCTTTAAATGCCGCCACCAGATCATGAGGCAAATGACGGATAAAGCCAACCGTATCAGCCAATACCACCGTACCAACATCATTAACTTCAATCCGTCGCAACGTTGGATCCAGCGTAGCAAACAATTGATCAGCTGCATAAACCTCAGCAGCCGTCATACGGTTAAACAAACTCGATTTACCGGCGTTGGTATATCCCACCAGTGAAACCGTCGGTATATCCGCTTTATTTCGCGCTTGACGCCCCTGTTCACGCTGTTTCTCAACCCGGCTCAGACGACTCAGGATCTGACGGATTTTATCCCGCAATAAACGCCGGTCCGTCTCAAGCTGCGTTTCCCCCGGCCCTCTCAAACCAATCCCACCTTTCTGACGTTCAAGGTGAGTCCATCCCCGGACAAGACGGGTAGAAAGATGACGTAGCTGCGCCAACTCTACCTGTAACTTCCCTTCGTGAGTCCGCGCCCGTTGGGCAAAAATATCCAGAATCACGCCGGTGCGGTCGATAACTCGACACTGACAGAGCCGCTCAAGATTGCGTTCCTGTGCAGGACTGAGTGCATGATTAAACAACACAACATCAGCACCACTAGCCTGTACCGCCTCAGCAATCTCTTCCGCCTTACCTTCTCCAACAAAATATTTCGGATGAGGGGCTTTCCTGCTCCCCGTGACAATTTGCACAGGAACTACACCAGCAGAAGTTACCAGTGATTCAAACTCACTGAGATTATCTGTGTCTTTATCCTGCGAGAAAAAAACATGCACCACAACGGCTTGTTCGCCGCCTTCATAACGTTCAAACAAAGGTGCGACCTCTCAGGCTGAGTAAAAAACTACAGGAAAAAACATAGGTAAAACCCCCTCCCTATGTTTTTCTTCATTCTATTACTGCTCTCAAACTTATTCAGTGCCATCACTTTCCTGTTGCGCTGCCGGAGCAGAAACACCACCAGAATGATAATTACCTACGCTCGCCCCTACACTCGTATTGCTACTGTGATGAGAAACTGGGCGGGAAGGTACAACAGTAGAGATGGCATGTTTATAAACCATCTGGCTAACCGTATTTTTCAGTAAAATGACAAACTGGTCAAAAGATTCAATCTGACCCTGCAATTTGATGCCGTTGACCAAATAAATAGAAACCGGGACCCTTTCACGCCGCAATGCGTTCAGGAACGGATCTTGCAAAGATTGCCCCTTAGCCATTCTATATTTTCCTTATTTTGTTGTTTTTAACTAAGAACCTAAAGGTTCGAAAAAATGAACTACTCAAAAATTGCGCTTTGGTACTCATCAATTGTACACAATCAATAAACCTATGCACTAACAACCTGCATAACTGTGCTTAAAGCTTGCTCTGGTTGAGAACTATCCAACCAATGAACCGACTTCCAACCTCTGAGCCAAGTTACCTGACGCTTTGCCAACTGGCGCGTCGCACAAATACCGCGATAAATCATTTCATCGTAGTCAATTTCGCCGGAAAGATAAGACCACATCTGACGATAACCGACACAACGAATAGAAGGTAAATCCACATGCAAATCACGACGAGCATAAAGTGCTTTAACTTCCTCTTCAAACCCTGATTCAAGCATTTGATGAAAACGCGCTTCAATGCGTTGATGAAGGAGTTCACGTTTTGCCGGTGCAATAGCAAATTGATGAACACGATAAGGCAGCGATTCTCCTGACAATTTAGTCAGTTCAGTGAGAGTTTTACCTGAAATAAGAAAAACTTCCAGTGCCCGAGAAAGTCTCTGTGGATCATTAGGATGAATTCTTAACGCCGCCACAGGATCAATCTTCTGTAGTTGCTGATGCAATGCATCCCATCCTTGCTTTGCCGCCTGTTGTTCTATTTGTGCCCGAATAACCGGATTAGCAGAAGGTAAAGGCGACAAACCTTCAAGTAACGCCTTGAAATAGAGCATCGTTCCTCCCACCAGCAGAGGAATACGACCAGAAGCAGTAATTTCTGCCATCTCCTTCAATGCATCGTGACAAAAATCAGCAGCAGAATAAGGTTGAGAGGGGTCCAGAATATTGATTAAACGATGAGGCGCCAACGCTTGCTCTTCGGTTGTTGGTTTGGCGGTACCAATATCCATTCCACGATAAATTAGCGCAGAATCAACGCTGATCAGCTCCACAGGAAGATGCTGGCGTAAAGCAACAGATAAAGCTGTTTTGCCTGAGGCCGTCGGACCCATAACAAAAATTGCCGTTGGTAGATGTTGAGTTTTCTGATCACTCATGAGTAAGAGATGCCACCACTGCTTGTAAATCAATTAATTGTAATAACCCATCTGGTGGAGATTTTACCAGTTGTGGGCAAAGACGCTCAACATCAGCTAATAACTGCACCGCCTGAGCAACGTTCCACGTTCCATACTCACTGCCGATATGACGAGCAAGCCAGGTTACAACCTGTTCTGCCGATGCTGATGGCTGTTGTGCTAAATAACCTAGCAACTCAGGAATTAATTTAGGCAGATTTTGTTGACGTAATGGTAACGATACCGCACATAGTATCGCTTTTCCATGAGATACAGATGCTTCAATACCAAAAGAGCCCAATAAGTCACTATAACGATTTAAAGCATCAGCTTCCTCTTTACTAAGAGATAGTTTCAGCGGTATCAACAATGGCTGTGATTTCAGCCCTTGCTCTGTTGGTGTTAACTGTGCTTGTCTTAACCAGCGTTCAGCTACCGGCAAAGATAACAACCCAATTCCCAATGGAGATTCAATCAGAGCATAACATGGTGAATATATGCTCAATACCTTACCAAAACTATGATTGCTATTTTTAACCTGAACAAGAGCAGAAGTGACCTTTTCTGCCATAACCGGAGCGGTTCTTACTGGAAACAGCTCTCTTTTTTCTTCAGGTTCAGACTGCATCAGTTTCTGATATACCTCACCCTGACGTTTCTGATAATGATCTCCATGATATTGGCGATTTTCACCACCACGAGAGCCCCCCATATTCCCTTTACTTGACAAAACCTCTTTTGGTGATGATGTTGCCACAGATGTCGCATTGTTTTGCCGAGAAAAATGATTTCCCCCTGCTGATGGCCGGTTTTCCGGCTCCCAGGCTGGCGCAGGTTCACAGCAAGCCATATCCAGTTCGGCACCGCTTCCGCGCTGTTTCAATACGGCTGTTACACCCTGATAGATAAAATCATGTACCAAACGGGCTTGATGGAAGCGAACTTCATGCTTCGCAGGATGCACATTCACATCCACTTGATGTGGATCAACCTCCAAATATAAAACATAAGCAGGCTGTTGTTCTCCTCGAAGCAAATCTTGATAAGCCTGACGGATAGCATGATTAATTAAGCGATCACGCATCATACGCCCGTTTACATAACAATATTGAATATCGCCACTCGCCTCAGTATTCATCGGGTCAACAACCCATCCTTTAATCGATAAATCGTCGTGCTGCCAGGAAAGAGAAAGTGCCCGTTGCATAAAAGCGGTACCACAAATGGAGGCCAACCGCCGCTCATACTGCGATTCATCTTTTGCCGGCCGGTATTGGCGCACCAATTTACCGTTATGATGCAAATTGATTAATACATCCAAACGCGCCAACGCAATGCGTCTAACGACTTCATCAATATGACCAAATTCCGTTTTTTCTGTTCGCAGAAACTTGCGCCGCGCGGGGGTGTTATAAAAGAGATCCAATACTTCAACAGTACTGCCTACTGGATGTGCTGCCGGCTTTACGGTCACTGCCATATCCCGCCCTTCCGCGTAAGCTTGCCAGGCTTCATGCTGTTCTTCAGTACGGGAAGTTAATGTCAGACGCGAAACTGAGCTGATACTAGCCAGCGCCTCTCCACGGAATCCCATACTGATAATGGCTTCCAAATCATCAAGGGTAGCAATCTTACTGGTAGCATGACGAGCCAACGCTAGCGCAAGATCCTGATGGTTGATGCCACAGCCATTATCACGGACACGAATAAGTTTTACTCCACCGCGCTCAATTTCAATATCAATACGGCTAGCGCCAGCATCAAGGCTATTCTCCACCAACTCTTTTACTACTGATGCAGGGCGTTCTACGACTTCGCCAGCCGCAATTTGGTTTGCTAATTGAGGAGGTAAGATCTTGATCGCCATATTTAACCTTTACTTCTTGGCTGTTTCTGGTACAGCCTGTAATGGATTTGCTAGAAAATAGTTGCGCAACCCCCGATGGATAGCACTTGCTAGCTTATCCTGAAAATCATTGGAACCCAGTAATGTTTCTTCAGCCGAGTTACTGATAAATCCTGTTTCCACCAAAATTGAAGGAATATCTGGTGAACGTAACACACCTAAGCTAGCATGTTCTGGCGAACGTTTATGTAATAAACCGACCTTGCGCAATTCACTCAAAACCTGTACTGCAACGTTATAGCCCACCCGCTGGGAGTGGCCGAATTGCAAATCCAGCACCGCCTGGCTTAGATAAGGATCAGCACCATTTGCCAAGGCATTACCTGCACCACCCAGTAACTCAGACTGTTTCTCATGCTGTTCAAGCCAATTACCCAATTCACTGTTTGCACGCTTGTTTGACAGCACCCAGACAGAAGCACCACGCGCACTGCGATTAGGAGCGGCATCCGCATGAATAGAAATCAGCATATTTGCGCTATGTTTACGTGCAACCTCAGAACGACCAGCAACAGAAATAAAATAGTCTCCATTACGGGTCAAAACGGGTTTGAACATAGGATCATTGCGTAACAATGCTTCAAGTTTGCGCGCTACACTGATAGTCACATTTTTCTCTTTCAATCCACGTTGCCCAATCGCACCGGGGTCTTGACCACCATGTCCTGCATCAATAGCGACAACTACCCGCTGACCGCCCTTAGAAGTTGCTTGCAAAGCAGCCTGTTTTGTCGTCTGCAATTTGCTGTTAGTAAGTGATAGCTTACCTGTAGCAGCTTGTGAACTCTCTCTAAAAATAGACTTGCCAGTAGATACCCCAGAGGCCCACAGGGTAAAAATCACCCGATATTCACTATCCGATTGCTGCACTATAGAGTTGACTTTAACTTTATTATTTAGTTCAAATACAATGCGTTTTTTTTGTCGATCAGGTGTCTGGCTGGAACGGATTTTCCTCACTAAATCCTGCCCCGGTAGATTCATAGGTAAACCAACAATTTTTTCTGTTTGATGGATATCTACCACTAAACGCTCTGGCGAATGCAATGGAAAAAAACTGTAATTAGGGCGACCACCGGAAAAAACCATCGTCACTTTAGATTCATTTATGCTGTTACTGACGTGAATATTGGATAAAGTCGCCGCGGTGGCGGTTGTTACCACTAAACTGCTCATCATAATAAACAACCAGCACATTATCATAAAACTGATCTGCCATTTCTTTATCATTTTTGCGACTAAAGGACACATCATGGTCAGGTGATCCCTTATAAATATTTCAAATTATCTAACAAGCTCTCACCATATTTAGACAAAGCAATAAAATGTGCCTGTCTCCCTTCGGACTGGTAACTCAAATGTAATTCAATATCTGCATCCGGTAATACGCCTTCTCCTTGCTGAGGCCATTCCACCAGACAAATGGCATCTTGATGGAAATAATCACGTATTCCCATAAATTCCAGCTCTTCCGGATCTGCCAATCGGTAAAGATCGAAATGGTAAACCGACCTCGGTGTTAAAGCATAAGGCTCAACCAAAGTATAAGTTGGACTTTTTACATGCCCTTTATGACCCAGGGACTGCAAAAAACCACGGCTAAACGTAGTCTTACCTGCACCCAAATCACCATATAAATAAATTACACTACCACTATTACAGGCAGCAGCAACCGCGCTTCCAAGAGAAACTGTCGCATCTTCATCTTTAAGTGATAAAATAAGTTCTTTCATCGAATAATATCTGTTGTTTTATTAATTCATCAGCTAGAACGATAACCCTAACACACTTCTATTATCAACATTTAACATCTTCTGCTCAGTTTCATTATCAAACCCACTATTTTTGGGCTGAAACAAATTATGCTACACTGCAACACCTTGCAGTATAAGCCGATTTCCACCATGACAACGCCTCTCGATCTTAATCTTTTAGCCGTCAACATCAAACAATGGGGTCTTTCTCTTGGTTTCCAACAAGTTGGCATTTGCGATACCGATTTATCCGTGGAAGAGCCAAAACTTCAGGAATGACTGGATAAACAGTATCACGGGGAGATGGCATGGATGAAACGCCATGGCATGATGCGTGCTCGCCCGGATGAACTTTTTCCAGGGACTTTGAGAGTTATTAGCAAAAACCTATCCTGCGCGACGATGGCAAAGATGCACCGGAAAAGCCGGGCGTTATCACCCGCGTGACAGGATGTGATATGGGTTTGTCCCACTATCTTATCGAGTCGACCGAGGAGAAGGTCAATAACCCGCGTCACCTTATCAACGCCACCCGTAACCTGCGTCGTAAACAGAAATCGCTGTCCCACAAACAAAAGGGCAGTGCTAACCGCAGCAAGGCCCGATTACGTCTGGCGGTAGTCCATGAGCGGGTAGCCAATGCTCGCGCCGATTTTCAACACAAACTCTCTCGAACAAGGGTTGACGAAAACCAGGCGGTCATTGTTGAGACGCTGAAATCGGCCAACATGATGAAGAATCGCCACCTTGCCCGCTCTATCGGGGATGCGGGCTGGCATGGCTTCCTCATGAAACTGGAATACAAAGCCGCAGCGGCGGAGGTCAAACTGGATCAGTGGTTCGCCAGCTCGAAAACCTGTCATTGCTGCGGTCACAAAATGCCAGAACTGCCGCTAAATAAGCGGATCTGGCAATGCCCGGTTTGTCATGTCGAACATGACCGCGATATCAATGCGGCGATCAACATCCAGCGCAAGGGCACAACAGTATTACAGGCAGCGGGACTCGTCGTTTCTGCCCACGGAGGCCAGCGTAAATCCGTCATAAAGACGGGTGCGGCCTGAGAAGTGGGAAGCCTTGCCGTTTTTTACGGCGGGGAGCCGTCACAGCGATAACCAAGGGCTTGCCCAGAGATGCTTAATTATTAGCCATCTTTATGACGTATAAAAAGATTCAGATAATTTTCCTGTGAATAAAATAAAAACCCCTTGTTGATCAATGCTCAAAAAAAGCGCAAGTGATCAATGTGATATTTCTTAACAAAGGATCATTCCGAAAAATTATCAATAAGTTACAAAATAAATACTCATTTTGTAACATTCAAAGTCAGAAAAATTCAAATGCAACAGCCTGTGGATAAGTCTGTGTGATAATTTTAAAGCATCGAACTTATTTACCGGGAAACCAACTTCCGGGCTGTGGATAAAAAATAGAAATCTGTACTGCGAGGATATAACCTAAAAATCAAATCAAAGTAAGTGAGTACAACCATTGAGGAAGAAACTTAGAGCGGGAAGTAAATCCTTCGAATATCAGCTAATTCATTGATTCAAAAGAGATTTTACCCATACCTCATTGACGAAAGGAGTGCATTATGTACTACCTCAAAAAGTTTGGCAAGCAGAAGTTGAAAAAATATTTTGCAATTATAAGGATAATACTTTCTTCACCCCTATAAATACCACCCGCTGAACTGAGCACAATCGGAATATAAAGCTGGCTACCGATGTCGAAAAAGACAAAGGATCTACAACCAAACAATACCCCTTTAGGCATAAACATCACACAACATCGATCAAGCCAGCGCACAGATTCAGACATTCAGCCAAAGCCTTCACTTGATCCACTGTTATTGCAGTGAGATTCTTTTTATTCGATCAAGGAAGATTTGAACAACCATAGGAATCAAATCAATAAGCAAGCAATTTTCATGTGCGCCAGCCATATTGGATATCGCACAGCTATTGCATGCAGATAACAGTAAGATAACTCACTAGCAATGAGGATTAAAGAATGAAAAGATTTACCAAAATTGCAGTAGGTTTTCTAGCGTTAACCACGGCTCAGCTCTCCTTTGCCGCTACCAGCATGTGGTCACAAACGAGCCGTGCCCCAAATGTTTATGCTGCCGGTTACACCAACTCAAATTTCTTTACCACGCCCTCTTCGGTACCGACAAGGGCAACTATTACGACAGTATCTTGGAATATCGGTTTATATAGCAATGGTGCGACAACTCAGACTTTCAGCGTTTGTTATACCCCACGATATTCATCCACCCCATCGCAATGCCTGGATGTCTCCGGTGCCCTAAATAGCACCACAAATGCCTTTAGCGGCCATGATGCCAAAGGTTCCTTTAGAATTAGCGGGATTCTCAACGGAGGTACTTACCCCGTTTACCCGTCCCATTACAATATGATCAAAGTTGATTATCAGTATTAAGCAATCCGACCTGAAGCCTCATGGCCTCAGGTCATTGATAGGAAAGTTACTTTAGACAATTCTTTCACGTTTTAAGCACAATATGTGCTAATGGAAGGACGTAGCATGCTATAAAGCTGAGATCATTCACTAACGAATTCCCTGGAAGCCAGGGAGACAGCCGAACTCACCATGCGAAATTTTTTAGTCGCCAATGCGATAAATGCTTTAGTGGCTGGTGACGATTGACGTTCATCAAGCACAGCCAACCCGACATGTCGTTTCACCTTTGGATTCAGCGCTTTCTTGACATAGTGAACATCACGAGCCGGCGGCAGAGATGACTCGGCAACAATCGTCACCGCATCCCCACGTTCAACCGTAGCCAAAGTACTTAACAATTGAGACGTCCGATAGCGAATATTAGGTTGCAATCTTGCCGATAAAAAAAGCCTGGAAACCAATTCAGCCGATCCGGCTTCTGTCAATGCGAATGGTCCAACACACAAATCTTTCAACGTCACCGTATCCTGCAATACCAAAGGATGATCTACCGGCAACAAAGCCACCATCTGGTCTTCAAGAATCGGATAAGTGTCGAATTGATCTTCCGGCAAGGTCACAAATCCCACATCCACGCGCCTATCCATAAGCCATTGCACTACCTGTCTATCTGGCCCCTCATCAATATGGACCTCAATGCCGGGGTAAAGTCTGCGATAATCGGCCAGTACCGTTGGCAACAGCCACAAGGATGAAGTCGGTCCAAACGATCCAATTCGCAACGTACCTCGTTTCATTCCCCGAGCATCCGCGGCCTCTTGCCGCATAGTCTCAGCCAGACCAAGAATGGCCTGGGCTTTTTGTAGCAGACTTTCTCCTATATCTGTCAGTTCGACAGCTCCTTGATGCCGATGCAATAGCTCTACGCCAAGCTCCTGTTCAAGGAGTCTGATGGCATGGGAAACCCCAGACTGAGAGATCTTGAGCTGGGCCGCAGCTAAGGTAAAGCCCTTCCGTTCAGCAACAACAGCAAAAATTTCGAGCTGGGTTAAAGTCATTATCTCCCCCTTGAGTAATCACTCATTTCCGCATGATCATACATCTGAATAAGTATATGCAATGCGGATATAAAACAATAGGCGAAGCATGCTCGCCGAGCGCTCAACCGAGTTTCCAAACCATAATTAATTAAAAAAGGGGATTTTATGAGTTACCAATGGCCTTCAGATGGCTCATCTTCCATATGGCCGGAGATAAACAGCATGTTCTTATCCCTCCGTGGATTTTCAGACGAATTTATTCCCATGAATGACACTCAGCGAACCTACAAAAAACTCCTGATGGGATTTGATGCCATCACCTCTTGCGAGATGAAAGAGCTTTATAAATTCAAAATCACATTAACTCAAATGAACGAGCACGACCTCTCTCTCCCTGAGCTTTGTCTTATCCATAAGGCATTCAGCGCATGGGTAAAATTTGATTACGAAAACGCGAGATCGCTTCTGACCCAACATATTCGAGCATACCCATCGGATATTGTCGCGCTCTTCTTCATTCACATGCTTGATTTCTGCACTGGCAAAACAACCAACCTAAGGTCTCTTCTACTTTATTGTGACGAACACATTCCTAGCACTCACTACCTCTATCCATATTATCTTTCCATAAAATCATTCGTCCTTTGTGAAGCTCAATGTTTTGATGATGCCTTAGCGGTTGGTTTTAAGTCTGTTAAATTAATGCCGGACAATATCTATGGCATTCATGCTGTCGCACATGCCTTGCATGAGCTAGGTCGATGGAAAGAACTTTGCCACTTCCTGACCAATTGCAAAGAACATTGGATAACCAACGCCGGAATGGGAATGCATGTATACTGGCATCTCGCCATTGCGTATGAACGATCAGATGAAATCACGCTGGCATTGCAAGCTTTTGATGAATTATATGCGCTAAAAGACAATCCATTTGCTAAACAAGATTTGGACGCCGTAGAATTCTTGTGGCAGCTTAGGCTCAAATCTGCCGACGCTAAGTTCCAACCAATATGGGAGCGTCTTGCCGTCCTTTGGACAGGCAGCATCAGCTCATCCACCTCTTACTTCCACAAGATACATGCAGCACTTGCTTTTTCTGCAACAAATCAGTCTTTTCTTATTGAAAAGCTGATTGCGGAAAGCGATGGATTTGGCATCGAACCAGACACACATTCCACAGGGATAGACGTCCTTAAAGCAATCTTACTATTCACATCTAGACACTACGAAGAGTGCTTAAGCAAACTCCGTCTCAGCTATGAGAAATGGCCATTATTGGGAGGTAGCCGTGCTCAACGTGAAATATTGGAACAGACTATGGAATACGCCGCCTTGAAAGCATCTTCCACCCTATAAATTGCGATATTGACAAATATGAAAAGCAACCACGCATCAACGCAGTCGGTCAACAACTACTCAACCTATATCAAGCTGTCTCTTGTGGCTATCATCTGGGGAGGAACATTTGTTGCAGGTCGATACATTTCTGTCGAGACACCGCCCTTGCTATCAGCAAGCCTCAGATTCATTCTTGCGGGCATGACGTTAATTATCTTCCTCATTTTATCAGGAAAGATGTTCGTCAAGATTAGCCTATCTCAGTTATTGAAAATCACTGGACTTGGCCTCTGCGGAATATACACCTACAACCTGTTCTTCTTTTATGGTCTGCATCACACAACCGCATCCAGAGCTTCACTTATCGTGGCACTGAATCCAGCAGTAATGGCGATTTTTTCATATCTCTTTTATAAGGAAAGACAATCGCCATTGAAAATACTGGGAATTATTTTTTGTCTACTTGGTGCAATGATCGTGATTTTTAGCAAAACACCGCAACTGACAGTGGGAGAAGAGGGTAACTGGTTGGGTGATGCGCTGATCTTTGGCTGCATTTTAAGCTGGGTTGCTTATAGCGTTTTCTGCAAGAACATTGTGAACCAAATCGGCCCGCTACACACCGTTACATACTCCATTCTGGCAGGCGCTATCATGCTGACAGCAACGGCCATTTCCACCGGGCAAATGAGTTTATCTGCAATAGATACATTGCCCATAACTGATCTCTACAGCTTACTTTATCTCGGCGCAGTTGGTTCAGCAGTAGCCTACATCTGGTATTACGACGGAATCCAAAAAATTGGCTCCACTCGCTCTGGCGTATTCATCGCGCTTAACCCTTTGACCGCTGTATTGCTTGGCGCAGTACTATTAGATGAGAGATTAACATTCCCAATGTTCATCGGCGGTGCGCTCGTAATCGGAGGTATTCTGATCTGCAACAAGAGATCTATCGGTAAAAAACGTATTCCACCAGAACCTAAATCTGGGATCAACCATATAGTAAGAGCAAAGCATTACAGGAGATAAGCCAGAAATTTCATCCTATCGACGCTTTGGTACAGAACAAAAGCGTCGATCTTACAGAAACCTAATAGCAAGCCTGATTTTTAGACCTAAAAACCATGAATGTAAGAAACTTCAATAGATATTTGTATATCAAAAATTGGAGCGGAGAAATTCAACTCACAAACCATCTCTAACAAGCAAAAAAATAATAACGAATGAAAATGATAAAAAGCCGCATCACTTTCATGATGCAGCCACAATGACATTAATTATTCTAAATCATTAGAGAAACAGATCTGGCCTTACGTTGAAACGCTTAGAAAGCGCTTTAATGTGCGCAATCGTCAATGAGCGTGTACCAGAAAAAATCTGGCTGATAAGAGATTTAGAGCCGATCTCCTCTTTCAGATCTGAGTAAGAAAGACCGTGTTGATCCATCAACACGCGCAGCGCTGCAACACCGGTAGGCATATCATCTACAGCTTTATTAAATGCTGCAAAACGCTCATTGCTGTTTTCATAGTCAGCAATTTTAGCAGACAGAAAGTCAATCAGCGGGTTTTCATCATCGTGTTCGATGAGGTAATCCACCATTGCCAAAGCGTCATTATAAGCATCCTCGGAAGTGCTGCTCCCTAAGAAAGGAACAGCAGCTACCAGTAGCTTTGTGGCTTCAAGTGCTTCGGTAGGTTCTGCAATCATTCTTTCGTCTCCCGATACTGTTTAGTTAATTTGTCATACTCTGCGTGAGTGGCTATATGTTTGACGTATAAGCGTTTATTAACGAAATTTATATAGGCAATCATTCGTAAGTTTCGCCCGCCGATGTCTATCACCCACCACTTATTTCTATACTTGAAATTATCGAGACTGGGGAACTGGTTTCGTAATTCTTCAGGGTTCTCAAAATCTTTTTCTTTTAACTGTTTATACGTTGCAATAATCGCATCCTCATCATTTGGGAAATCGCGTGCAGCTTTCTCAAATGGATCCTTGGAAATAACGTGCATGTCACTCACTCCGTTTACATCATGTAAACAATATAGTGCCATCATTTTATGTTTACAAGATGTAAACATAAAAAAAGCTACCTAATATTGGTGGCCTCTTTTCCAAAATCGGCATTTGCTTAATTGGCAAGGTCATTTTACAATTAATCCATTGACTTTTTATAGTCTATATTTAGTCCTTTTTGATATGAGGAATTCTATGCGTTATTCAGAACAGATTAAGCCCATTAGCTACCTTAAAGCCAATGCAGCTACGGTGATGACGACACTCACTGAGTCCCGCTCACCGATGATTATTACACAAAATGGCGAGGCAAAAGCGGTGATTCAAGATATTGCTTCTTATGAACAGATTCAGGAAACTATGGCGTTGTTAAAGATTTTGGCTTTAGGACAACAGCAGGTTAAAGCAGGCGAAATCACTCCGGTAAAGGATGTGGTTCAACGTTTAAAGAATAAAAGAAAGTTTTCCTAATGCCATATCAGGTGGTACTGACCAAAGATGCCGAGGCGGATTTAGAGGATATCTACGATTACATTGTCGAAAATGACAGTTCAGGGAAAGCCGATTATGCATTGGATCAGTTGCTGAAAACAGCAAACAACTTGGCTAACTTTCCTGAAAAAGGCAATTATCCCAAGGAGTTGCAGGAGCTAGGGATCCGCGATTTTCGCCAAACATTTTTTAAATCTTACCGGTTCATTTATCAGCTCATTGGTCAACAAGTGGTGATTTTTGTGATTGCCGATGGTCGGCGAGATATGCAAGCCCTGCTTATGCGCCGGTTGCTGAGTGGTTAGATTTTCTCTGCATATATCACATTATCAAACAATTTATTCAATCCGCATGGTACCGACCAGTGCATATTGAACTCATAAAGTTAAAGACAAGAGTTTAAACAGCCCAGACGATGTTTAAAACACCGAGCGACAGGTTATTGATGAAAATAGATTTATTAAGGGGAGCTTCTTAGGTTATCGGCATGATTAAGGAAGACTTGGAGCGGGAAACGAGACTCGAACTCGCGACCCCGACCTTGGCAAGGTCGTGCTCTACCAACTGAGCTATTCCCGCATTACTGGCTGGCTGGTGGTAACCTGAAACAATATATTAATCTTAAGATATCAATTTCAAGTTTGAATTTGGAGCGGGAAACGAGACTCGAACTCGCGACCCCAACCTTGGCAAGGTTGTGCTCTACCAACTGAGCTATTCCCGCGTCACTGACTGGCTAATGATAACCAAAAATAACATACTGATTCCAAATCTAAATTTGGAGCGGGAAACGAGACTCGAACTCGCGACCCCGACCTTGGCAAGGTCGTGCTCTACCAACTGAGCTATTCCCGCATATCTTTTAGTATGCCATCCATACCTTATGAAATTCTTCATCGGTATGGGGAGCGCATTATACGAAAAATCGTTGCGCCCGCAAGCTTTTCAACGCAAAAAAACAAACTTTCCGGTCAAATGACGATTTAAACACCAAGGCAGGTTAATTAATCGTCACACCAAGCTTACGTTACCATACCAACAGAAAATAAAACTCTTTAACTCACAGTTGAATAAAATGTTCCCGATAATAGGCTAATTCAGCAACTGATTCACGGATATCATCCAGCGCCTGATGAGTATTCTGTTTCTTAAACCCAGCAAGGATTTCCGGCTTCCAGCGACGAGCTAATTCTTTAAGTGTACTGACATCCAGATAGCGGTAATGAAAGTAAGCTTCCAATTCTGGCATATAGCGGAACAAGAAACGCCGATCCTGACTCACACTGTTACCACAAATGGGAGAAGCACCTGCCGGAACCCATTTTTCCAAAAATTCAATCGTCGCCTTCTCTGCCTCACAATCATCAATTTTACTGGCTTTAACACGTTCAACCAACCCACTGCCCGTATGGGTGCGCACATTCCATTCATCCATCAGAGCAAGTTGTTCATCAGACTGATGAACCGCAATGACAGGCCCTTCAGCCAGGATATTCAGATTTGCATCGGTGACAATTGTCGCAATTTCAATAATGCGATCCCGCTCTGGATCTAAGCCCGTCATTTCTAGATCTATCCAGATAAGATTGTGCTCACTTTTTGACATGTTATATCCTAGATTGGAGAGAGAGTTATTATTAATGGTGTATCATAGCGCTTTTAAGCAATAACAGCGATAAATGTGAAACAAGTGAGGTTCGGTGGCTAAGCATAAACTATCCAAAGGCCAGCAACGGCGGGTACAGGAAAATCATCAGCGCAGGCTGAAAAAACAGGATAATAAACCTGAAATGGATGATAGTCAGTTAGGTGAACCTCAGGAAGGGCTAGTTATCAGCCGTTTCGGCCAACATGCTGATGTCGAGGCAGAAGACGGTTCTATACAACGTTGTAATATTCGCAGAACTATCCGCTCATTGGTAACCGGCGATCGAGTGGTATGGCGTCCTTCGCTGCAAACCCAAGTAGATGTTAAAGTGAATGGTATTGTTGAAGCCGTTCACGAACGGACTTCCGTACTCACGCGGCCTGATTATTATGATGGTATTAAACCTATCGCCGCCAATATTGACCAGATAGTGATTGTGTCAGCCATTCTTCCTGAACTGTCACTCAATATTATTGATCGCTACCTTGTTGCCTGTGAAACATTGGGCATTGAACCGCTGATTGTATTGAATAAAATTGATCTGTTGGACGAAGAAAGCCGTAAATGGGTCAACGAAATCATGTCCACATACCACAACATTGGTTACAGAGTATTGAAACTCTCAAGCCATACGGGTGAAGGTATGGAAGAATTAACGAAGATGCTCGCAGGTCGAATCACTATTTTTGCCGGTCAATCTGGTGTGGGTAAATCAAGTTTACTCAATACACTCTTGCCGGAAAGTGAAGCAGAAATCTTGGTCAATCAGGTTTCAGATGTTTCCGGTTTAGGTCAACACACCACAACAGCATCCCGTCTTTATCATTTTCCTCATGGCGGTGATGTTATTGATTCTCCTGGTGTTCGAGAGTTTGGCCTGTGGCATTTAACACCGGAGCAGATAACTCAGGGTTTTATCGAATTCCGTGATTATCTGGGCAGTTGTAAATTCCGTGATTGTAAACATCGGGACGATCCAGCGTGTGCGTTACGCAAGGCAGTGGAAGACAATGAAATAACTCAAGAACGTTTTGAGAATTATCACCGTATTCTCGATAGCATGGATCAAATTAAGCCACGCAAGACTTTTACAGATAACGATAGCTCTAACTGACATCAAATGAAAGGACGGGTACAATAACCCCCTTTTGTCTAATTTTGCCAATAGAATCCAAGAGGTTGACGTGCTGGATAACATTAAAATCAGGTTGCACTATTTACTGCCTAAACAGGGAATAACTCATCTAGCAGGCTGGTTTGCCAACAAAAAAGCTGGCTGGTTAACTCAACTGGCAATCAAGGCGTTTGCCCGTGTTTATAAAGTGGATATGAATGAAGCGAAAGCGCCTGAGTTTTCAGCATACACCACATTCAATGAGTTTTTTATCCGCCCATTAAAAGATGATATTCGCCCAGTTGTCAGCAATGAACACCAATTAGCGCTACCTGCTGATGGTACTATCAGTCAGTTAGGCAATATCCGAACATACCAGCTCCTTCAAGCCAAAGGACATCACTACACACTTGAAGCTCTACTCGCCGGCAATCACCAATTGGCAGAGATATTCTGTGATGGGCAGTTTGTAACGACTTACTTATCACCTAAAGATTATCACCGTGTACATATGCCTTGCGATGGATTACTGAAAGAGATGATCTATGTCCCAGGCGATCTATTCTCTGTCAATCCATTGACTGCTGCCAACGTGCCAAATCTGTTCGCTCGTAATGAAAGAGTCATCTGTCTGTTTGAGACTCAATTTGGGCCCATGATACAGATTCTGGTTGGTGCAACTATCGTCGGCAGTATTGAAATGGCTTGGTGTGGTACGGTTACACCACCACGGGAAGGTATTATCAAACGCTGGACTTACCCCGAAGCCGGTGCAACTGGCGCAATTTCTTTAAAGAAAGGTGAAGAAATGGGGCGTTTCAAATTGGGTTCTACCGTCATTAACCTGTTTGCACAAAATCAGATACAGTTAGCCGGGCATTTAAGCAGTGGCTCAACAACCCGCATGGGTGAACTGTTAGCCCAAGCTATCATGCCTGACGAACCCACTGACAACATAAGCTAATCCCTTGCCAAGGAGAGCCCTTTATCGTGCGCCTGATTATCAGCTTACTGTTTAGCCTGATCATTATTAATCCGGTTCTTGCTGCGATTCCACTTGATGAGAACCAGCTCAAACAAGAACTGAAACAAATCGAATCCAGCAAAAACCCGCAGGATGCAGAAGTTACTCAGGCGTTGCAAGGCGCTCTCAATTGGATTGCCGATACTAAATCAGCTAACGACAGAACACAAAAGTATCAGACCGCCATTGATGATTTTCCTAAAATAACGAAAGAACTTCGTCAAAAATTACTTACTGAAAGTGATACTCCCCGCCCAATTCCTGCTAACCAACCCATAGCAAGCATTGAGCAACAGATCATTCAAATCAGCAGTCGGTTGCTAGAACAAGGGGGGCAATTACAGCAAGAACAGGACAAAGGACGGGAAATCAGTGACTCTCTCGTACTATTACCGCAACAACAATCAGAAGCACGACGCTTGCTAACTGAAGCATCTTCTCGCCTACAATCATTAGGAACACCCTCCACCCCATTAGGAGAGGCTCAATTTGCCTTAGCTCAAGCCGAAGTCAATGCCCACAAAGCGACAGTCAATGAACTCGAAATAGCTCAACTTTCTGCGAATAATCGACAGGAAATTTCCCGTATGCGGGTTGAACTGTTCAAAAAGCGATATCATCGACTTGATCTTGAACTGCAACAACTCCGTAGCCAACTTAATGTACAACGCCAGCAAAAAGCAGAATTAGCCCTAGAACATACCGAGATGCTGGCGGAACAAAGTGATCAGCTACCAAAATTTCTGCTTGATGAATTACAACTGAACCGGAATTTATCTCAGGAATTAAATCAACAAGCACAACGAATGAATGTCATCGGCTCAAAGCAACGCCAAGCCGCCAGTGATATTATTCAGGTCCGGCAAGCATTGAATACTATTCGTGAACAGGCACAATGGCTCGGTGGCTCCACAACGCTCGGAGAAGCGCTCCAAACTCAGCTTGCCCGTTTGCCTGACATGTCTAAACCCCAGCAACTTGATCGGAATATTGTCAAATTCAGAGTCGATCGGCTGAAATACGAAGACATGCTGGAGCAGTTACAAAAAGACACAAACCCCGTACAAAAAAGCAACGTTGCGTTAACTGCTGAACAAGAGCGGATTTATGATTCTCTTACCCGCACCCGCAAAGAATTACTTAATTCATTATTATCTGGTTACGACAGTGAAATCCTTGAATTGACCAAACTGAAAGTCGCTACCAGTCAGCTAAATGATGCGCTAACCGAAGTTAAAGAGGCCACACACCGTTATCTATTCTGGGTCGCGGATGTTAACCCCATTTCGCTCAATTACCCAATCAGTGTTGTGCAGGATCTGACCCGTCTATTATCACTGGATACCTTCTCTCAGTTAAGCGGCGCTCTAATAGTCATGCTGACCACTCAGGATACGCTGCTGTATCTGCTTGGAACCCTATTCCTGGTTATATTCAGCGTCGGTTCTCTCCGCCATTATCATGCATTCCTTGAACGCGCGAGTAACCGTATCGGCAAAGTCACCTATGATCACTTTTCTCTCACTTTACGTACCGTATTCTGGTCGGTTGTGGTCGCGTTACCTTTGCCTATGCTCTGGTCCGCCATTGGCTATGGGCTGCAAAGCGCTTGGCAGTATCCTATGGCGACAGCTATTGGTTATGGTGTCAGTGCTACGACGCCCGTATTATGGATCTTCATACTAAGTGCCACTTTCGCCCATCCCAATGGGTTATTCATTGCCCATTTTCGTTGGCCGGAAGAACGTGTTAAACGGGCTTTACGATTCTACCAACTATCTATCTTTGCTATTGTGCCGTTGGTCATGGCATTGATAACGTTTGAACATTACAGTGATCGAGAATTTTCTTCCACACTCGGTAGGCTCTGCTTCCTCGTCCTGTGCGTCTCCTTAAGCCTGATCACTAACAGCTTGAAACGGGCAAAAGTCCCGCTCTATCTGGATAAAAATGGCTACGGCGAAAATGTTATCAATATTGCTCTCTGGTGGATTTTACTCTCTGCGCCGATAGTCGCAGCGCTAGCTTCCATACTCGGGTATTTCAGCACATCACAAGCATTGCTAGGGCGTTTAGAGACTTCCGTTGCTATCTGGTTCTTCCTACTGGTTATTTACCATATTATCCGTCGTTGGATGCTGATTCAGCGACGCCGGATCGCCTTTGACCGGGCAAAACAGCGACGGGCAGAAATTCTGGCCCAACGCGCCAAAGGAGAAGACGACTCAACAGGTTCAAGCAGTATCGAAGGCGCCATTGAAGTTGAGGAACCCATTATTGATCTGGATGCAATCAGCGCCCAGTCACTGGGATTAATCCGTTCAATTCTGACTCTGCTTGCCTTGGTTTCACTCATTTGGCTCTGGTCTGAACTTCATTCCGCTTTCTCATTTCTAGAAAATATCCGACTGTGGGATGTCACCACCACAATAAACAATGTAGAAACTGTTCAACCCATCACCGTAGGTTCTGTCTTGATTGCTATCTTGGTGATTATTATCACCACTCAACTGGTGCGTAACCTGCCCGCGCTGCTTGAGTTGGCCTTACTACAGCATTTGGAACTCACACCAGGTACCGGCTTTGCCATCACCACACTCACCAAATACACCATTACTTTGATTGGTGGTCTGGTCGGTTTCTCTCTGATTGGTATCGAATGGTCAAAATTGCAATGGCTTGTTGCTGCGTTAGGAGTTGGATTAGGTTTTGGCTTACAGGAGATCTTCGCCAACATCGTTTCCGGCCTGATGATCTTGTTCGAAAAACCGATCCGTATCGGTGATACCGTGACTATTCGCAATCTGACCGGTAGCATCACCAAGATCAATACACGAGCAACAACCCTGTCGGATTGGGACAGAAAAGAGATAATTGTTCCCAACAAGGCATTTATTACTGAGCAGTTTATCAACTGGTCATTATCTGACACTATCACTCGTGTTGTACTGACAATTCCTGCGCCGGCAGAAGCTAGTTGTGAAGAAGTCACCCAAATCCTATTAACCGCCGCTAAACGCAGCGCTCTGATCCTTGATAACCCGGCACCGGAAGCCTATCTGGTTGATCTTCAACATGGTATTCAGATATTTGAATTACGTATTTATGCCGCTGAAATGGGGCATCGCATGCCTGTTCGTCATGAAGTCCATCAGCTTATTTTGCAAGGATTCCGCGAACACGGCATTACTCTGCCATTCCCACCATTTCAAGCGAGTATTGATGTTATTGGTCAGGATATTCGCAGTGCGACAACAAATAGATCAGGCCGTAATCCACCACGTCAACCGGGTAGTTTGTAAAAAGATAATGAAGCACTGAGCATCCGTACTTGAATCAACTAGCCCTATTTCAGGCAGAATATGGCCTTTTATCGCCATCTTATGCTTGAAATAGGCTTTGCGAAGCAATCAATGTCGCGCCACAAGAGGTTTTCATTCCCTCCAGTGCGTACATTTGTCCATTGGAGCTGACTATTTTAGGAGTTCCTTCAACAATGGTTTGATTACCACCACATTTTGGACAAGATACAACATCTCCAACCCGAGCCGCTTTCTTCCCTAACACATCAAAGCCTTGATCACCTGCTAAAACCTTGCCGCCATGCGAAGTCGAATCACCGACCAAAATAATAGGACGTGACATATTTCCCTCCATTAACTAATGACTTAAATATTAATTTCAGTTTCCAACATCTGGCTATCATGGCACCATAAATTTATTAAGTAAAACTTATGCTCACCAAACATCTTGAAATAAATTACATAATTAAGTTACTTGAACACTTAATAAATTTACATTATTAACTGTTTTAAACAAAAAATTACACATAATTAAATTATCAACCTTGATATCCATCAGCTCAAAATATAAATTTACATTAATATTTGATCGGAAAAAAGACAAAAGTAGATATGGAAAATTTTGAGGATTTCTATAGGGAAGCGCTTTCACAAATAAAGCATGATATGCGCAACGCCGCACAGGAACACCCACACTTGGCCCCATTTACCCCTGAATCTGGCGACCCGGATGTTCTCCGAGTACTGGAAGGTTTTGCGCTTATAACTGCCGGTCTTCAGCAAAAAATTAATGATGGTTTCCCGGAAGTCATCAACCCTCTTTTACGAAAAGTATGGCCGATACCTTTACATCCGATCCCTTCAACCAGCATTATCCAGTTAGATATTCAACCGGGCAGCATGACTGAAACTACAAACATTGCCAAAGGCAGTGAAATTTCTGCCATACAACATAAACAATCAATTACGTTCAGAACTACCCAAGATATTAGTATTGAACCAGTTACCTTGATCCATAAGACGCTGACACACAGCCAAGACAAAAGCCTGATATCACTGACTTTTCAATATCATGGACAAACTACCAAGTGGAAGACAGGGCAAGTCACGCTTTTTCTGGGAGAAGATCAAAAACTGGCGTCTTTACTGACGAAATACATAGATCAATCGCTGAATAACACTTATCTGAAAACATCCCTTGAAGAGAAGGAGATGTGGCTGTCTATTGAGAGCGCTCCCCGCCAGAAGGAAAATTTGGTACTGCCGAGACCACATGACTATTTCTGGCCGTTGCAGGTGTTATACGAATACCTTTATCTGCCACATGTTAATGACTTTATGTCATTTGATTTATCAGAGGAGATCGCTGAGCTCCCTTTGGGAGAGGATAAGCAATTTACCATTATCCTAGAATTTGACTGTAACATTCCCATAGAGGACATTACACCCGCATTCATTCCCCATTGCGTACCGGTTATCAACCTGGTTCCGACAAAAACAAAACCGATTGCATTTGAAAAGGGCAAATCGTGTTATGTATTAAAATCAGATGAAATCTTTAGCATTGACAAAGTTAAACTCCAATCTGAACCAGAGGAAACATCCGACGGATCTGACCACTGCGTTCCTCTTATCGATAGCGCGCAACTGGCAGCCTGCCATTTTGCCGAACCCAGTGACAACATATTGCTTTTTAACTATATACGGGAAGAATCGCCATTTAGTGGCAGCCAAATTAATCTTACGTTTTATGATCATCAGGCAAAACCTATAACAGAGCACCACTATCGCGACTTTTACTGCCAATATCACCGATTTCATGCGCAAGCACATGCATTGGGCATTGGGGAAATTTGTATACCAAGCGAGCAGATACCCAGCCATATTCAGACCAGAAATATCGTGCCGGCGTCAAAAAATCTTCCTGCCGTAGTAAACAGTCATCAGCATTGGCCGATACTATCCTTATTGTCGATTGGGCCATTTTTTCTCAGTCACATTGATACCGTCAGATCTCTGGTTAAACAACTTGATACCTTCGCTCATCTGGACGCCCCGCGTAGCCGACATATTCAGCGCATGGCCGATGGTCTCAGTAAAATCCACATTGTTCCATTCTACCATATGGGTGACGGTGTTCCCGTGAGAGCCCAGAGAATCACGCTTCGCATGACGTCAGCAAATTATCAACATGAAGGAGAAATGTATGCGTTCGCTAAGACATTGCACACCGCTTTCTCCCTCTGCCTGGTGGAAACAAGCCTTCACCAATTAATTGCCATCAATGACGACACAGGCGAATGCTGGGAATTTTACAATATGCCTGGGCATCAAAAGATCATGTAATGTAATTGAGGAAAAATTATGAAAACCGGACTCCGCTTTTCCTGCACTATCGGCAACCTGGAAACCAAAACTTTTGCAGTGGTTGATTTTACGTTAGATGAGGCGCTTTCATCGTTATTTACCCTGTCTCTGACGTTAGCGGCACATCGTTCAGATATTGATACCGATACCCTCCTGCTCCAAGCCGTGCGGTTTACCGTCACCCGTGACGATATTCTGCAACGCGAAGTGAAAGGATTGGTTGAAAGCGCAGTTGTTGGGACCACAAACCGGCATCAAACCCAGTATCACCTGACAGTCAGGCCAGAAATGTGGCTTCTGACACTCGATCAGGACAGCCGTATTTATCACCAACTCAGCATTCCCGATATTCTACAAAGCATCCTGAAGCAGAAGCAACTCAGGGCCAATATACATTTGAATAACCCACATTCAACGCGGGAATATGTCACCATGAAAAGGGAATCATCCTATGATTTCTTTACCCGCTTGGCGGCTGAAGAGGGGATTTTCTTCTGGTTCGCCGATGACGGGCTCCATCTGAGTGATAGCCACCTGAACATGAGAGCGCAGGATACACTGATCTACAACCCGGACGTTACCAGCGCAGTAGAAGAAAATGTTATCTACAAATGGCTGTTTGGCTCCCACATGCGCCCTGAATCCACTACCCAAAAAGACAGAAATTATCACAATCCCAATTATGCTTTACGGCACAATGCAACAGATTTTGAGGCAGAAAACGACACACTATTTCATATTTTCGAAAGTTACGGGCGTTTTCAGAAAGACAAAGAGGCCATTCCGTTTACCCAGTACCGGCTGGAAGCCCTGCGCGCTGACAGCAAATCCGGGATAGCGAACAGTAATTGTATTCGATTAATGCCGGGCAGAATCTTCACATTAACCAACCATCCGATTGACGCCATGAATGACCGCTGGCAAGTCATCTCTTCCCAACATACAGGGCATGTCCCTGCGGTTTTAGGCGACGGAGGAACCGGCACTACCCTGAATTCACAAACCCGGTTTATACCAGGCCGCAACGATTGGCGGCCGCCATACCGCTATAAACCATTGGCTGACGGCGATGAAATCGCAACAGTTGTCGGACCGGGCACTGAAGAAATTTATGTCAATAAAGATGGCGCGGTTCGCGTTCACTTTCACTGGAACCGTTATGATGCGCCTGACGACCAGGCTTCTTGCTGGGTGCGGGTTGCACAAGGGTGGAATGGCAACGGATTTGGTTTTCTGGCAACGCCGCGAGTCGGTCAGGAAGTGATTATCTCCTATCTCAACGGCGATATTGACCGGCCTATTATTACCGGATGCACTTACAACGGTCTTAACCGCCCGCCGCTGAATTTACCCGCGGAAAAGACGCGCACCACGTTCAGAACCAAAACACATAAAGGTAACGGCTTTAACGAATTACGTTTTGAGGATGAAAATGGCAGCGAGGAAGTGTTTATTCATGCCCAGCGGGATATGAATACACAGGTTCTGAATGATGAAGCCTGTAATATCGGACACAACCGGACACATCATATCAAACATGATGCCCATTTACGCATTGACAATGAGTACCGCGTACAGGCGGGCAATGATATTTCCCTATCTACGGAGCAGAAACTCCATATCAAAGCAGATGATGCTCTGTTAACTCAAAGCGGTAATGAAATTCACCTAAGTTCCGGCGCTAAAGTCGTGATTGATGCTGGCAGTGAACTGACTCTACAGGCCGCCGGGCACTTCCTTAAAATCGATGCGGGCGGTATTACCAGCAGTGCGGGCATTAACTTTGGCAGTGGATCACCCGGCAGCGGCTCAGGTTGGAGCGGCAAGCTGCCAGATAAGCTGGATAAACTGAAACAGGCGAGCGTCGTACAGGCAGAAAAAGCCCTGACGGCACCGTTGAAAGAAATCTGTCTGACCTGTCTGATGAAAGCAGAACAGGATGGCACAGCAATGGTTATCAGGGGGCAGTCATGACACCGGAATTACAGAAAGAATGGAGTGAATACAGAGAAATGCATCCCGAAATGAAATGGTACGCCTTAGTCAGTGGCCTACAGTATGAACGTCATTTTGCTGAGGAGATTAAGTATATCGCCGGCACAAATAATCCTCTGTTCCGGCAATACCCGGATGCCAAAATTGCGTTCGCGGGGCCATGGTTGTTTGATATGGCTTATGCGAAATCATGGGAAGAAAAGTTATCTGCGCTGGAAAAGGTTGCACCTTCGGTGTCTTGGCTACACACCACGCTGTCTTTGGACAAACTGACCCGTCACCTTGAAAACTACCTGAATGTTGAGTTGGAAACGGGGGAAACGGCATTGCTGCGTTTTTACGATCCCCGCATCTTGCATCAGATCCGGGATATTTTCAGCCCAGAACAATTGTCGGCATTCACTGACGGTATTCATGAGTGGGTGTATTCTTTTGATAATAATGACCATTTTGTAAAAGGAGTCTAGTGATGATAAAACTCAGCAAGGAGCAGGTCGCTAAATTTATTAATGCGGAAGATGAGGCTTATGTGACCCAGATCCGACAACGTATTCTAGTTGAGCACAGTGAATTAGTCGAAAATGAAAGTGAACACAACCTACATCAGCGGTTAAAGAAGGCTTATCTTGATTTAATTGCGATGGGGTTTAAAGATGAAGCGTTGGTCCGCTCTTATTTATACTTCGTTGCGTTTAATCATGATTTTCACGGCTCATCAGAAATCCAGAACATGTTGAACACGGGAGATAGCCCAGAACAACAATACCGTGATTATTTGCGGGTCATGGATAATTTATTGAAAAGGAGAAATTGATATGCCATTACCACTTCTTGCGCCAGCTGCTCCTGCTCTTTTAGCTGCTGCTGAATGGACACTGGCTGCTTGTGCAACAGGATTAGCCGCCGTTGGTGTGATGGAAAGCACCAAAAATAAAGAAGGTGAACAAGACAAGGCAAAAGCGAATACACAAACAATTGCTTCGTCCCGTACCGAATGTGAGAAATGTCCGGCAATTGGCAACGTTACGATGGTTTGGGAAAAGACCACATCGTATTCAGAAATCACTATTGCTTATCAAACAAAAATTGCCGGAACGATATACAACCCTGAATTAAACATAATTGAAACTTGGTTATGTATGGATACAAATTTTGATGGTTGGAAACCTGCACAATGTTTATTTCTTGAAGCCAAAGCCAAATATGATCAATTTTTCAAAGATGGAGAACCTAATGACTTTTATAAGAATATAAAGTTAAAGGGAAAAATGTCTGGATATGACAGTATGATTAATCAGGCTAGAAGGCAGAATGTAGTATGCGAGACATTAAATAATATTCCAAAATCCCATTGGCACTTCCTAGAACCAATATCTTATGAACACTTTCTTACGGCACTTTCTATATTTTCTAACATTACGGTATTTAACACTGAACTTTAATTATTCTCATAAAAAGGAGAGTTAAAAATGACAATTATCTTTTCAAGAATAAAATTATTTCATGATTCAAATGAGGCTTTAACTCCTGAAAACGCATTACTTGATTTATATCAGATTACACGCAAGATAAATAAGTTAACAACTAGAAAAAGTGGTTGGTGTTTGCCTGGTTATACTCAAGAAGAAAGATTAAAAAATAATGCATTTGATGAAAATGGACCTACTAAATACGCTATAGAGGATTTTAAAGAAACTTATAATGAAAACTCAAAATTTATTGTGAAATCATTATCTGATGGAGTCGACGAGAACAACAATAGTATTCTATATATGGGAGAAGATAAAACCCATATTAACCCTGTCAGATTAGGTAAAACTAATATATCTATAAGCATCAATTTAGACAAAGATAGATTTAATTTTCAAGATATTATTGAATTTTTAAAAAATTCAATATCGGTTCGAAACTCTCCATTTATTTTAGTAGATACAAGAGGCTATTCGCTAAAACAAAAACAAGTTTTTCCAGATAGGGTTTATGCCGGCTGGATGCTCTATTTGCCAGTAGAAATAGACCCGACTTTAGTCCCAATGGCGGAAGAAATAATATCTATTTCTGATAAAAATGACAAAAAAGGCTCATTAATTATCACGACAAAAGATATTTTTGATATTGAAAACCAGGAGCATATCAATAAAGCCAATGATATTGAAATCTGCTTGCGGGATCTACAAATACTCCCCTTGATGACAGAGTTATAAATATGACAAACAGAGCCGTAATCCGATTAAACGACCTAACCGATCATGGTGGTAAAGTCATTACCGCCATTGATAATTACGTGTATCAAGGCGTTCCTGTTGCCGCTAAAGGTGATTTAGTAAGCTGCCCTAAATGCAAAGGGGTTTTCCCTATTGTGGAAGGGAGTAACGACTTAAAGCATCAGGGAAAACCTGTCGCATTAGAAGGTATGCAAACAGCCTGTGGCGCAAAACTGATTGCCAGCCAGAAAGATTTTCTTGCTTAATGAGACGACAATCACTTTGGCCTATTTTAGGCAATACTGGCGCACTGCACCTGTCTTCTCCATTTTACCGGGCTAATACATTAATCCGGTAAAACGGAGAGACGAGAAAAATATCGCGACTATTCGCGGGTCATGGATAATTTATTGAGAAGGAGAAATTGATATGCCATTACCACTTCTTGCGCCAGCGGCTCCTGCTCTTTTAGCTGCTGCTGAATGGACACTGGCTGCTTGTGCAACAGGATTAGCCGCCGTTGGTGTGATGGAAAGCACCAAAAATAAAGAAGGTGAACAAGACAAGGCAAAAGCGAATACACAAACAATTGCTTCGTCCCGTACCGAATGTGAGAAATGTCCGGCAATTGGCAACGTTACGATGGTTTGGGAAAAGACCACATCGTATTCAGAAATAACTATTGCTTATCAAACAAAAATTGCCGGGACGATATACAACCCTGAATTAAACATAATTGAAACTTGGTTATGTATGGATACAAATTTCGATGGTTGGAAACCTGCACAATGCTTATTTCTTGAGGCTAAGGCTAAATATGACCAATTTTTCAAAAATGGAATACCTATAGATTGGTGGAAAATAAGTAAAAGCGGGGATAGATCCATGACGACTCAAGTAGAAAAGCAGCAAGAAGTATGCACTACATTAAATGGAATCCCAAATTCTCACTGGCATTTTATGCAACCTATAAGCTATGCCTATTATTTAGAAAAATTTTCTATTTATCCCAACATTAAAGTATTTCATACTATTTAACATTTAAGTAAGGGTAAAGATAAATGACTACGTTATCATTAAATATGAAATTATATACAGATTGGAAAGAACCATTAACTCCAACAATAGTTCTTACCGATTTATATAAAATCACACAACAAGTAGATATATTTTTTGGACGCCATAAAACTTGGTATTTACCAGGAGATACTCGTCAAGAATCTTTACAACATATTGCTTTTGATCAACAAGGAGCAACAAAAGAAGCAATAAAAGAATTTGAAGAAGAATATACAGAAGAAAATCCTATAGTTATTAAAGGGATTTGGGATGGCGAAGATGATGACCATTCATGTTCAATTTGTTATATGAATTATCGTCGAGATCGGTTAGGACAAACTCAAATAGATTTTCATATATCTATCGAAGAAAATGAATTTCAGCTATCACGACTAATCAATTTTATTAATTTTCTGATTTCTACTCATAGCGCACCTTACATTATGGTAGAAAACAATGCATATAGAATAAAAAGAAAACATATTTTCCCAGATCGTTTAAGTGCTGGCTGGATGCTCTATTTACCAGTAGAAATAGACCCGACTTTAGTTCCAATGGCGGAAGAGATAATACCTGTTTCTGATAAAAATGACAAAAAAGGCTCATTGATTATCACTACAAAAGATATTTTTGATATTGAAAACCAGGAGCATATTAATAAAGCCAATGATATTGAAATCTGCTTGCGGGATCTACAAATATTACCTCTGATAACAGAGATATAACTATGGCAAGCAAAACAGTTATCCGATTAAATGACCTAACCGATCATGGTGGTAAAGTCATTACCGCCATTGATAATTACCTGTATCAAGGCGTACCTGTTGCTGTTAAAGGTGATTTAGTAAGCTGCCCTAAATGCAAAGGGGTTTTCCCTATTGTGGAAGGGAGTAATGACTTAAAGCATCAGGGAAAACCTGTCGCATTAGAAGGTATGCAAACAGCCTGTGGTGCAAAACTGATTGCCAGCCAGAAAGATTTTCTCGCTTAATGAGACGACAATCATTTTGGCCTATTTTAAGCAATACTGGCGTACTGCACCTGTCTTCTCCGTTTTACCGGGCTAATACATTAATCCGGTAAAACGGAGAAACGAGAAAAATACCGTGATTATTCGCAGGTTATAGATAATTTATTGAAAAGGAGAAATTGACATGCCATTACCACTTCTCGCGCCAGCGGCTCCCGCTCTTTTAGCGGCTGCTGAATGGACACTGGCTGCTTGTGCATCAGGATTAGTCGCCGTTGGTGTGATGGAAAGCACCAAAAATAAAGAAGGTGAACAAGATAAGGCAAAAGCGAATACACAAACAATTGCTTCGTCCCGTACCGAATGTGAGAAATGTCCGGCAATTGGCAACGTTACGATGGTTTGGGAAAAGACCACATCGTATTCAGAAATAACCATTGCTTATCAAACAAAAATTGCCGGGACGATATACAACCCTGAATTAAACATAATTGAAACTTGGTTATGCATGGATACAAACTTTGATGGTTGGAAACCTGCACAATGTTTATTTCTTGAGGCTAAGGCTAAGTATGACCAGTTTTTTAAGAATGGTGAGCCTAAAAACTTCTATAAAGATGTAAAATTAAAAGGAGATATGTCTGGGCATGACAGTATGATTTATCAGGCTAAAAAACAAAATTTAGTATGTATAACCTTAAACAATGTGCCGAAATCATATTGGCATTTTTTGCAACCTGTATCTTATGCATATTTCTCTAGAGCATTTATTAAATTTAATAACATTAAAGTGTTTAATACTGTGATTTGATAGTTGTTTAATTATATTTTGCGTAAAAAGGTAAAGATATGACAACAATATACCCAAGAATAGAACTATTTCACGATCTAAACAAGAGCATAACACCCGAAGTGGCATTGAGTGATTTATATCCGGTGGTGCAACAAGTAAATAAATTATCAAATAAGCAAAGTGGTTGGCATTTACCTGAGAATTCTTTGGAAGAAAGATTATTGTACCGAGCATTTGATGAAAATGGGCCTACTGAGTACGCATTAAAACATTTTGAAGCAACTTTTGATGAAAAATTTAAACTTATTGTTAAATCTTTATCAGATGGAAATAATGAAGACAATAATAGTATTTTATATACAAGCGAAGATGGAATTCATAATAACCCTATCCGATTAGGGAAAACCAACATATCAATTAACATTAGTCTTAAAAAAGAAGATGTTAACTTTGAGAAATTCATAATATTCATTAAAAATTTAATATCTAATTGTAAGTCTCCATTTGTTTTAGTAGATACAAGAGACTACTCACTAAAACAAAAACAAGTTTTTCCAGATAGGGTTTATGCCGGCTGGATGCTCTATTTGCCAATAGAAATAGATCCGACTTTAGTTCCAATGGCGGAAGAAATAATATCTATTTCTGATAAAAATGACAAAAAAGGCTCATTAATTATTACGACAAAAGATATCTTCGATATTGAAAACCAAGAGCATATCAATAAAGCCAATGATATTGAAATCTGCTTGCGGGATCTACAAATACTACCATTGATGACAGAGTTATAAATATGACAGACAGAGCCGTAATCCGTTTAAGCGACATAACCGATCATGGTGGTAAAGTCATTACCGCCATTGATAATTAACCTGAACTCTGGATAAAAAAATGGAACTAAGTGCCTGTTCCAAGATCAAAATTTTCGACCAAGAAAAAAACGATCTTATTAGGAACAGGCATGGATAAACTAGTTGA